>CAUTTS010000013.1:0-37803 GCA_963541465.1 uncultured Selenomonas sp. | reverse complement strand
CGGACAAAAAATCTACGCCAATCTGGCAGACCTCATTTTATCAGTGCTTCCTATAACGTGTTTTATACCACGCCTGTCGTGTATGAAAAGCCTCTGAAAGGAAATATTCAGAGGCTTTTCAGCGTTTTATCCTATATTTTTATTCATAACGAAATAAGGAGAGAACGTGATGAACTTTTACAGCAAAATCGCAGGATTGGCTCTTGGCATCAGTTTCCTCAGCATGACCGCTGTGCAGGCGTCGGTGCCGCAGGATGCGCTCGCTGCCGGCGGGATTTCATACGGCGCGTCGGAAAGCTATGTGCGCAGTATTTACGGCGCGCCACGCGAGGTGGAGACAAAGTATGACTCCGTGTATGCGGGCAGTCATGTGACAGAGTGGGAGTACGGCAGCGATTTTGACATCACCTTTGTGGACGGCGTTGTTCGGCAGATTGAGGTCGGCGCACGCAACGGCATCTATACGCAGGACAATATCACGGTGGGCAGTGATCTGAGTGCACTGATTGCGGCATACGGGCAGCCGGATGTGATCCATGGGGATGACTACATCTACCGCGTGGATGGGGATAACAGTGTCGGTCTTACCTTTGAAATCGAGCATGGCCGCGTTGCCGAGTTCTGTGTGGGCACAATCCGCTGAGAGAGAGATGATCGGTGAAGATGCGAAAGAACGCGATGTATGCGGGAATTGCCATCGCAGGAGCCGCAGCTGTTCTTACCGCCTATTCTATGTTTCCGGGTTGTGCGGAAGAACCGCAGAGCAATATGCATGGGACACATGTACCGATTGCACGTGAGTCTGTCGAAAAGACGCTGATGGCAGATGATGCGGCAAAGCGTGAGGCGCAGCTGCTTCGTCAGCACCGCACAGAGGAGCAGACATCGGCCGTTCGGCTGGAACGCAAATCACTGCTCCTCGGCGGCATCGCATACGGTGCAGGGGATGCAGAGGTACACGCCAGCTATGGAACACCGCAGGAGACGACATCGCAGAAATCCATGCGCTATGCGGGCAAGGATATTGTTGCCTGCAGATATGAGGATGGACTTCTCGTCGAGACGGTGGACGGCGCGGTGCGCATGGTGCGTGTACGGTCGCACAATACCATTGCCTCCGGCAAAGGAGTTCGCATCGGTACACCCGTCGAGGAGCTGCGGCGTGTCTACGGCGAGCCGAGCATGATTTATGGAAAGGACTACATATATTTCTTTGAGGAGGATCCCACGGTCGGATTTGCCTTCTCCATCACGGACGATCATGTGTCGGAGATGCGGATGGGGGATTTGGGTCTTTGATGCGGCATGGACAGCGCGTTGTGGTGCAGTTCATGCCGTATTTGCATTTGACGCTGTCTGTCTTTTTTGATATGATGCAGGGTATATATTGCACAGCCCGTGCGGGTAAATGGATGAGGAGTGGCAAAGATGAAGCTGGTTGTAACGATAGTCGGACGGGATCAGGTCGGTATTGTGGCGATGGTGAGTGGGATTCTTGCCGAGCAGCGCGTCAACATCATGAATGTGAACCAGAACATCATGGATGGTTTTTTCAATATGGTGATGATTGCCGAGATGCCGGATGATGCGGAGATCAAGCTCAAGGAGCTGCAGGAGATTCTGCGGAAGAAGGGCGAGGAGCAGGGACTCGAGATCAAGGTTCAGCATCAGGAGATTTTCCAGGTCATGCACAAGATTTGAGCAAGGAGCGGTAGATTGATTACATTTGAGAACATCCGCGAAACCAATCGGATGATTACGGAGAACCGCCTCGATGTGCGCACCATTACGATGGGAATCTCCTTGCGGGACTGCGCCCATCCGAATCTCGAGAAGTTCTGCCAGAATGTCTATGAGAAGATCACGCGCTCGGCGGAATATCTCGTTCAGACGGGCGAGGACATCGAGACGGAGTACGGCATCCCCATCATCAATAAGCGTATCTCGGTCACGCCCATTGGGATTGCAGCGGATGCATGTCAGACGGATTCCTTCGTCCCTGTGGCGGAGGCCCTTGACCGCGCGGGCAAGGCGGTCGGCGTCAACTTCATCGGCGGATTTTCGGCACTCGTCGAAAAGGGAATAACGCACGGCGACCGCGTGCTCATCGACTCTATTCCACAGGCGATGGCAGCGACGGATATTGTCTGCTCATCAGTCAATATCGGCTCGACGAAGGCGGGCATCAATATGGATGCCGTGCGCGAGATGGGCGATGTGATCAAGCGTACGGCGGAGCTGACGCGCGAGCAGGAGGCTCTCGGCTGCGCAAAGATCGTTGTGTTCTGCAACGCCCCCGGAGACAACCCTTTCATGGCAGGTGCATTCCACGGCGTTGCCGAGGGCGACCGCGTCATCAATGTCGGTGTCAGCGGTCCCGGTGTGGTCAAGCATGCCCTTGAGGATCTGAAGGGCGCGGACTTCACGGAGATCGCCGAGACAATCAAGCGTACGGCATTTAAGATCACACGCGTGGGACAGCTTGTCGCGCGTGAGGCGTCCCGCCGCCTTGGCGTCCCGTTCGGCATCATCGATCTCTCTCTGGCACCGACCTCGGAGGTCGGCGACAGTGTGGCGCGCATTCTTGAGGAGATGGGGCTCGAGGCGTGCGGAGCACCCGGTACGACGGCGGCGCTCGCCCTCCTCAACGATGCGGTCAAGAAGGGCGGCCTGATGGCGACCTCCCATGTCGGCGGACTGTCTGGGGCGTTCATTCCCGTCAGCGAGGACGAGGGCATGATCGACGCCGTTCAGCGCGGCAGTCTCTCCATCGAGAAGCTTGAGGCGATGACCTGCGTTTGCTCGGTCGGATTGGATATGATTGCGATTGAGGGCGATACGCCTGCCAGTACGATTGCCGGTATCATTGCGGATGAGGCGGCGATCGGCATGGTGAACAATAAGACGACAGCGGTGCGCGTCATTCCCGTGCCCGGGAAAAAGGTGGGGGAGACGGCATCCTTCGGCGGGCTCTTGGGCTACTCGCCCATTGTTCCCGTCCGCAGTGCCTTCAGCTCGGCGGCGTTCATTGCGCGCGGTGGGCGCATCCCCGCGCCGACGCGCGCCCTGACGAACTGATGCGTGTCACGAAGGCAGTTAAGGCAGAGCAGCTGCGCATTCTGCGTTCCCTCTATCCGAATGCAAAGCCCGCGCTCACGTTTCAGACGCCGTTCGAGCTTCTTATTGCCGTCATCCTTTCGGCACAGTGTACGGATGCGCGCGTCAATGTGGTGACGGGGCGGCTCTTTCCAAAGGCAAATACGCCTGCTGCGATTGCCGCGCTCGGACAGACCGCACTCGAAGCGGAGATTCATGACTGTGGATTTTTCCGCATGAAGGCGAAGCACATCATTGAGACCTGTCATATCCTGCTGGATGACTACGGCGGCGAGGTGCCGGCAGACTTTGAGGCATTGCAGAAGCTCCCGGGCGTCGGACGCAAGACGGCGAATGTCGTGATGAGCGTTGCCTTTCATACGCCTGCCATCGCCGTGGATACACATGTATTCCGCGTGGCGAACCGCCTGCGCCTTGCGGTTGGGACGACGCCGCTCGAGGTGGAGAAGGGGCTGCAGAAGGCGATTCCACGCGTGGATTGGAGCGACGCACATCATTGGCTGATCCTGCACGGCAGGCAGGTCTGTAAGGCGCGCAAGCCGCTCTGCGATACGTGTGCACTCGCAGCAGTCTGCCCGAGCAGTACAGCATAGGATACGAGAGAGGAGGTATATGCGTGATCTATCGCAAGGCGAAATTTGACGACGTTGAGCCAATCTATCAGCTCGTACGGGACTATGCAGCACAGGGGGATATGCTGCCGCGCTCGCGCAATACGCTCTATGAGAACCTGCGCGATATTGTTGTCGCTGAGGAGAACGGCACCGTCATCGGTGTCGGGGCACTGCGCATCATGTGGGATCGTCTCGCCGAGGTGTGCATGATGGCGATTGCACCGACGCATATACGACAGGGGATTGGTGCTGAGATCGTGCGACGCCTCCTCGACGAGGGGGATGCACTCGGCATTGAGAAGGTTTTTACCCTCACCTACAAGCCTGCATTTTTTGAGACCCTAGGGTTCCTCCGCATCAGCAGGGAGGAGCTGCCGCAGAAAGTTTGGAAGGAATGCATCGACTGCCCCAAGTATCCGAACTGTGATGAGATCGCCATGATCAAGGTATGACGGAGGTACGCTATGATCGTCGTTATGAACGCAGGAGCCACGCAGGAGAACATCGACCATGTTGTCGCTAAGATTGAGCAGGCAGGACTGCGCACGCATCTTTCGAAGGGAGAGGATCGTGTCATCGTCGGAGTGATCGGGGATAAGCAGATCATATCGAGGCTCGAAATGAATATGATGGAGGGCGTCGAAAAGACGGTGCGCATCACGGAGAAGTACAAGCTCGTCAGCCGCGAGTTCCACCCCGAGAGCAGCATTGTCTACGTGTCGGGCTTCCCTGTCGGCGGTGAGCAGCTGGCGATCATGGCGGGACCGTGCTCCGTCGAGAGCTACGATCAGGTCTATGACGCTGCGGTCAAAGTCAAGGCGGCGGGGGCACAGTTCCTGCGCGGCGGAGCGTTCAAGCCGCGTACGAGCCCATACGACTTTCAGGGGCTCGGCGAGGAGGGGCTGAAGATCCTGCGCGATGTCGCGGATAAGACGGGGCTCCGCGTTGTGACGGAGGTCGTGGACAAGGATGACATCGGACTCGTCTCGGAGTATGCCGATCTCCTGCAGGTCGGTGCGCGCAATATGCAGAACTTCCAGATGCTCAAGGCACTTGGCAAGACGCAGAAGCCTGTGCTCTTCAAGCGCGGGCTCTCCGCGACGATCAGCGAGTGGCTGAACGCGGCGGAGTACATTGCGGCAGGCGGCAACGAGAACATCATCTTCTGTGAGCGCGGCATCCGTACGTATGAGACCTATACGCGCAATACGATGGATCTCAACGCGATCGCAGCACTCAAAGAGCTGACGCATTTCCCCGTCATTGCCGACCCCAGTCACGGGACGGGACGGTGGCAGATGGTGCGCCCGCTGGCGCGTGCCTCCGTCGCCGTCGGCGCGGACGGGCTCATCGTCGAGGTGCACTGCCGTCCCGAGCTGGCACTTTCCGATGGCGATCAGAGCTTGATCCCGCGCAACTTTGAGCTTCTGATGGATGAGGTGCGGCAGATTGCTCCTGCCGTCGGGCGGCGCGCATGACGCGGACGAAGCTTGCCATCATCGGCGTCGGACTGATTGGCGGCTCGCTCGGGCTGTGCCTCAAAGAGGCTCTCGGTGACGCCATTTACATTACGGGGCTCTGCCGTTCGGAGCAGTCCATGCGCGCAGCGATGGACTGCGGTGCAGTGGACTATGCAGGGGCGGATTTGGCGAAGGTTGTCGGGGATGCGGATATCGTATACCTCAGTCCGCCCGTCCTCCAGATTGTTCCGATGGTACAGCGGATCCTGCCGTATCTGAAGCGCGGTGCGATCCTGACGGATGCAGGAAGTACGAAGGGCGAGCTCTATCGGCAGCTGCATGAGATCCTGCCGGCGGATATCTACTACATCCCGGGACATCCGATGACGGGTCGCGAAAAGAGCGGCGTTGCGGCGGCGACGAAGGATCTCTTTGCGCATAAGGCGTACGTCATCATCGACGATCCAGCCGTACCGCAGGAGGTCAAGGACCGTTTGATGGATGTCCTGCGGCTCACGCGTGCCCGATTTACGACACTTGATCTCGCACAGCACGACCGCTGTGCCGCGGTCATCAGTCATGTGCCGCATCTCGCGGCGGCAGCCCTCGTCACCCTCCTCAACCGCAGCGGGGATGATCTCGCCTCCTGTCTGAAGCTCATCGGCGGCGGTTTCAAGGACACGACGCGCATCGCCTCCTCGAATGCCGATATGTGGGCGGACATCTGCATGACGAATGCGGAGGCGATCACGGATGCCATGCACGAGTTGCAGACGATCATGGGGGAGGTCATCACGGCGATTGATGCAGGTGATCGACAGGCGATCCACGACTATTTTTCCGCTTCGAAGGCGCGCCGTGACAGTATCCTTCACGATGCAGAGCAGAGATTTGATACAAATTAGTGGAATTTCTTCACTTACCCCTTTTTTTTAGAACGTATATATGCTATGATACTAATACTAGTATGTATGCGAACCTGTCAGGGGGTATCACGGTGAAGAAGACAAGAATATCCACGCGGCGGCAGTCGGAGATCTTGGACTACATCAAGGAGTTCTTGGTGGAGAAGGGGTATCCGCCCTCGGTTCGTGAGATCGGTACGGCGGTCGGTCTGAAATCCAGCTCGACGGTGCATCGCTATCTGTCGATGCTCGAGGAGAACGGCATGATTCGCCGTGATGCGACGAAGCCGCGAGCGATCGACATCATGGGGGAGAATCCGTGGGGCCGCACGATCCCCGTACCGCTGGTCGGTGTTGTGACGGCGGGTGAGCCGATCCTCGCCGAGCAGAACGTGGAGGATGTATTCTCCTTCCCGCGTGGGCTCCTCGGGACGGCGGAGGATGTGTTCATGCTCCGCATCCAGGGGGACAGCATGATCAACGTCGGCATCTTCGACGGTGATTTTGTGCTCGTGCGTCAGCAGCCGACAGCGAACAACGGCGATATCGTTGTGGCACTCGTCAACGGCGAGTCGGCGACGGTGAAGCGTTTCTTCCGTGAAAAGACCTGCATCCGCCTGCAGCCCGAGAATGATTCCATGGAGCCGTTTTACGAGACGGATGTCCAGATTCTCGGCAAGGTGATCGGGCTCTATCGTAATATTTGACAAGATACTGGGGAGCACCGTGTAAAATGCACGGTGCTCCCTTTTCATTTTGTCGGCAGAGTGTTATAATAAATCAGTTTTTCTTCGATAAAGGAATCACTGATAAAATGAGGTCTGCCAGATTGGCGTAGATTTTTTCGTCCGAACGAGGTGGAAAACCGGACGCAGAGTGGTGCTCTGTGGAGGATTTTCCGCCGAAGTGCGGGCAAAAAAGATGCGTCAAGATGGTTGTACCGAATTTATCAGTGCTTCCTAAATTTCTTGTTTTGGACGGAGACGATGTATGTCGATAGAACTGCGCAGCGGATATACGACAGGTGCGTGCGCGGCGGCAGGGGTCAAGGCGGCATTTCTCTTTTTGCAGGAGAAGCCGTGGCATAAGATTTCCCTCACGGCGCTGGACGGAACGCCGCTGACGATTCCCGTCAAGGCGGTCACACGCACGGAGGACGGGATCTGTGCCGAGGTCGTCAAGTTCTCGGGCGATGATCCCGATATCACGAACGGCGTTTCCGTCTACACGACGATCCGGCTGCGCGATGATGCTGATGGGATTGTGTTCCGTGCGGGCGAGGGGGTCGGCACGGTGACAAAGCCGGGGATGAGCCTTCCGGTCGGTGAGCCGTCGATCAATCAGGGACCGCGCGAGCTGATCCGACGCGTTGTCGCCGAGATGACGGGACGGGAGGATACCGGCGCAGAGGTGACGATTGCCATCCCGGCCGGGACAGAACTGGCAAAGAGAACGCTCAATCCCGTGCTCGGCATTGCGGGCGGCATCTCTGTGATCGGCACAACGGGCGTGCTCCGCCCCATGTCTGAGGAGGCATTCAAGGACTCCCTTGTTCCGCAGATCGATGTGGCACGTGCGGCGGGGGAGGAGGTGCTCGTCTTTGTTCCCGGGAAGATCGGGCAGAGGATTGCCCTCTCTCTGGGGATTTCGCAGAAGGCGATTATTGAGACGAGCAACTTCATCGGCTTTATGCTGGAGCGCGCCGCCGAGCGCGATACAAAGGGCGTACTGATTCTCGGTCATACGGGCAAGCTCGTGAAGATTGCCGCCGGTATTTTCCATACGCATAACCGCGTGGCGGATGCGCGGCTGGAGACGCTCGCGGCGTATGCTGCCGCCGAGGGACTCAGCCAGACAGAGGTGCGTGCCGTACTGGCGGCGAATACGACGGAGGATGCCTTGGCGGTGATCGCGTCGGCAGGGCTCGCTGGGCGGGTCTGCGCGGTGATCGCCGCACGCGTGCGTATCCGTGCGGAGCGGTATCTCTTCGGCAAAATGAAGGTCGGTGCCGTCATGGTGAATTTTGCGGGGGAGATCCTCGGTGTGGATGAGCAGGCGCGGGCTTTTGCCGATGCCTGTGGATGGAGACTGAACGCATGAGACATACGATCACCGTCGTCGGCATCGGCCCCGGCGACCCCGCCTATCTTCTGCCGCAGGCACGGGCGGCGATTCATGACGCGCGCGTCCTCGTCGGCGGGCGACGCGCGCTCGCAGATCTTGCTCCTGCGGAGGTGCGTACGCATGCGATTGGAGCGGATATTGTAGAGGTGCTGACCTTTATCCGGGATGCGCTCCGCGACGATGATGTGGTGGTCATGGTCTCGGGAGATCCCGGCTACTACTCGATGCTGGATGCTCTGCGGCGGACGTTCCCGCCCGAGCAGCTGGCTGTGATCCCGGGCATCAGTTCGCTCCAATTTGCCTTTGCGCGGCTCGCCCTGCCGTGGCACGATGCACGTCTGCTCAGTTTTCACGGGCGTGACCCGCGGACAGAGGAGCTCGCGCGTACGGCAGATGCTGTGCTCGGGATGCTGACGGACGGGAAGCACAACTCGCAGACCATCGCGCAGCGGCTGCTCTCATCAGGGTGGCGTGCAGATGACATGATGTATATAGCGACGCGCCTTTCCTATGCGGATGAGAACATTGTTCGAACGACGCTGGGAGATGCGGCGCGTGATGAAGGAATTGGGCACGGCGTGATTATCGTCTGTGCGGTGAAGGAGGATGATGCATGAATCTCGGCATAAAAGATGACGCTTTTGTGCGCGGAAATGTGCCCATGACGAAGGAGGAGATACGCATCCTCACGCTCGTCAAGGCGCAGATTGCCCCCGATGCTGTCGTCTATGATGTCGGTGCTGGGACGGGCTCACTCTCGGTGGAGGCGGCGCGTCTTGCACCGCAGGGGCATGTCTACGCCATCGAAAAAAACCCCGAGGGGATCGACCTCATCAAGGAGAATGCGGCACGTTTTTCCACACCGAACCTCACGGTGGTCGAGGGGGCGGCTCCCGCCGCACTGGATGGGCTTCCCCATCTCGATGTCGCCTTGATCGGCGGCAGCGGACGGCGTCTGCCCGAGATTCTGGACATCATCGGAACGCGTATGCAGAGCGGCGGACGCATCGTGGCAAATGCGATTACGATGCAGACGGTCGCCGCCTGTCTGGATTATTTCCATGCGCATGCGGAGCACTATACCTACGAGGCCATACAGGTGCAGATCAGTCGGTTGGAACGCGTCGGTCCCTACGATATGGCAAAGGCACTGAATCCGATTTATATCATTACGGCGCAGAGAAAGTGAGGAATACATGATTCATATTGTCGGTGCGGGTCCCGGTGACCCTGAGCTCATCACGGTGAAGGGCGCACGCTATCTGGCTGAGGCGGATGTCGTTATCTATGCCGGCTCACTCGTGAACCCCGCCCTCCTCGATTTCTGCAAGGAGGAGGCGGAGATTCACAACTCGGCGCACATGACGCTCGATGAGGTCATTGAGGTGATCGCGCGTGCGGAGACGGCAGGGAAGATGACTGTGCGTCTCCATACGGGTGACCCTGCGATCTACGGGGCGATCCAGGAGCAGATGGACGCGTGGGAAAAGCGCGGCTTTTCCTATGATGTCGTGCCGGGTGTTAGTTCTTTCCTCGGGACAGCGGCGGCGCTGCGGCAGGAGTATACCCTGCCCGGCATCTCACAGACGGTCATCATCACGCGCAACGAGGGGCGCACGCCCGTGCCGGAGCGCGAGAAGCTGCGCAGTCTCGCTGCACACCATTCGACGATGTGTATTTTCCTCTCGATCACGATGATCGAGGAGGTGGCGGCAGAGCTTACAGCGGGCGGGTATGAGCCGACGACGCCTGTCGCCATTGTGCAGCGCGCGACATGGCCGGAGCAGAAGATCCTGCGCGGTACGCTTGCGACGATTGCGGAGCAGGTGAAGGCGGAGGAGATCGACCGCACGGCGATGATCGTGGTCGGCGACTGCCTCGATGCGGTGTATGAGCCGTCGCGGCTCTATGCTGCCAATTTCTCGCACATGTTTCGGGATGCAAAGCAGTGAGAGCTGCTGTCTTTGCCCTGACGGACGGAGGAGCTGCGCTCGCGGCGCGTCTGTGTGCCGCCCTTGACGGAGAGGCGCAGCTCTATTTGCCGGAGCGGCTGAGTGACAGTACATCCACGGCAGGACATACTGCCTGTTTTGCCCATCTGTCCGCGGCGATGACGACGGCGTTTTCACGCTATGATGCACTCGTCTGTGTCATGGCGACGGGGATTGTCGTGCGTACGCTTGCCACCTGTGTCCGCAGCAAACTGTACGACCCCGCCGTGATCGTTTTTGACGAGCAGGGGCGGCATGGCATCAGTCTCCTTTCGGGGCACGTCGGCGGGGCGAATGATCTGACACGTACGCTTTGTGCGGCGGTGGGCGCGGATCCCGTCATTACGACGGCAACGGACGTGACGGGCGTGCTCGCCCCCGATGCCGTCGCCGCGCGGCTTGCTCTGCGCCCTGTGCCAAAGTCTGCCATACAGGTGCTGAATACGGCACTCATGGCTGGCGAGGAAGTGCACTACTATATCGACAGTGATCTGCCGCAGGCTGCCTTCTATGAGGCGCAGCTGCGGGAGCAGGAGATCGGTGCACGGCTCTTTCGCGGTGCGATTCCACCTGCGGATGGAGCGAGCTGTCGCGTTGTCATCGTGGGGACGGAGCATATGCCTGCCGCTGCGGAGGAGCGGACGCTCTATCTCGTTCCGCGGCGCCTGATTGCGGGCGTAGGATGCCGTGCCGATGTAACGGAGGCGCAGATTCTCCGTGCGTTGACGGAGGCATGCGGGATGATCGGACGGGAACCGTCCGCCATCGATCTTTTTGCGAGCACGGAGGTCAAGCGCAATGAGGCAGGGCTTCTTGCAGCCGCGCGGACGCTCGGCCGTGAGATTGTCTTTTTCCCGCAGGAGACGCTTCGTCAGATGATTGAGGACTATGGTCTGACCGAATCGACTTTTGTGCGGAAAACAATCGGTGTCGGAAATGTATGTGAGGCGGCGGCACTCTGTGCAGCAGGCACGGAAGGCGGACGCATGGCACTCGGAAAAACAGTATTTGGGAAAGTGACGGTGGCACTCCTATGGGAAAAATAAGTGTTGTGGGCATTGGCCCCGGCAGTAAGGATGATATGACCTATCGTGCACATCGCACGATTGAGGAAGCAACAGCGGTTGTTGGCTACAGTCGCTATATCCAGCTGATCGCCGATCTGGTCGAAGGGAAAAAGGTGCTCGATACGGGCATGACGCAGGAGATTGATCGCTGCCGTGCGGCACTGGAGGAAGCAGCAGCGGGGGAGAATGTCGTCGTGATCTCGAGCGGCGATGCCGGTATCTATGGTATGGCCGGGCTGGTGCTCGAACTCCTCATGAAGATGGATGAGGATAAGCGTCCCGCATTCGGCGGTGTGATCCCGGGGGTTTCGGCAATGAGTGCGGCGGCAGGACTTCTCGGTGCGCCGATCATGCACGACTTTGCCGTCATCAGTCTTTCCGATCTCCTCACGCCGTGGGAGCTGATCCAGGAGCGTGCGGAGCTCGCGGCGAAGGGAGACTTCGTTACGGTGCTTTACAATCCGCGCAGTCATAAGCGCGTCGGACAGATCCAGGCCGTGCAGGAGATCTTCCTGCGTGAGCGTGCGCCTGAGACGCCCGTCGGCATTGTGACGTCAGCGAGCCGCGAGGGGGAGAACATGGTGATCTCCACCCTCGGTGCGTTCACCAAAGAGGACATCAACATGTTCTCGATTGTGATCATCGGCAACTCGAAGACGAAGCAGAACGGGCAGTGGATGATTACGCCGCGCGGCTATCAGAAGCGGGAGCCTGGACTGTGATCTTTACGGCAGCAGGGACGCAGGACGGGCGTGCCGTCGTCCGCCGTCTTTGTGAAGCGGGATACGACGTGACAGCATCTGTCGTGAGTTCCTACGGGGAGCAGCTGCTCGAGGCGCAGAGTGCGGCAGGCGGCCATCTGACGGTACATGATACGCCGCTCGATGCGGATGAAATGGCGGCGTATTTCAGTGCGCACGGTGTGCGCGTCTTTGTCGATGCGACGCATCCCTACGCCGTCAATGTTTCGCGCAACGCCATGGCGGCGTGTGCGGCGGCAGCTGTTCCCTACATCCGCTACGAGCGCGATCTGAGCGATGCCTCGTATGAGAAGGTGCATCTCGTACACTCCTATGAGGAGGCGGCGGAGACTGCGGCGGGCTTGGGGCGGCATATCTTTCTGACGACAGGCAGCCGCAATTTGGCGCGCTTCGTCCATGCGACAGCGGAGCTTGACTGCGTGCTCACGGCGCGCGTTCTGCCGACGGCGGAGGTCGTGGCACTCTGCACGGAGCTGGGGCTGACGCCCGCGCAGATCATTGCGATGCAGGGACCCTTTTCCCGTGCGCTGAACCGTGCCATGTACGAGAAGTACGAGGCAGATGTGATCGTGACGAAGAACAGCGGCACTGTCGGCGGGACGGATGCGAAGTTTCAGGCAGCGGAAGATCTCGGCCTGCCCGTCGTGGTGATCGACCGCCCCGTGCTTTCCTATCCGCATCTGGCCAATACGGCGGAGGAAGTTCTGACATTTGTTGCTGATATTTATGATAGAAAATAGGAGACCTTCATGGATTTTATCAAAGAGCCGATGACCATTGAAAATCGCAGCATGGAGCTGATCGCACCGCATCTGGCAGAGCTGCATCTCGACGAGCGTGAGACGAAGCTCTACTCGCGTCTCATTCACGCGTCGGGGGATGTGGGCTACGCGCCCATTACGCGCGTACACCCGCAGGCGATCGACGCAGCGATTGCCGCCCTGAAACGCGGGGTCGATATCTATACGGATGTCGAGATGGTGCGTACGGGCATCAACAAGAAGAAACTTGCCTCGTTCGGCGGTACGGTGCACTGCTTGGTGGCGGATCCCGATGTTGCCGCACGCGCAAAGGCAGAGGGGATTACGCGCTCAATGGTTGCCATGCGTACGTTTGGCAAGGACATGGACGGCAGTATCGTCGCTATCGGCAACGCACCGACGGCGCTCTTTGAGGTTCTGCGCCTGGTCCGTGAGGAGGGGATCCGCCCTGCCTGTATCGTCGGTATTCCCGTCGGCTTTGTCGGTGCGGCAGAGTCCAAGGCGGAGCTCGCCGCCAACGACATCGTTCCCTACATTACGGTCGAAGGGTCGAAGGGCGGCAGCCCGATTGCGGCAGCGGCAGTCAATGCGCTGATGTATATGATCGACAATACCCGTCCCTGAGGAGCATATCATGCAGTGGAATATTCCGCGCATTGTGATCGCGGCAACGCAGTCGGGGGCAGGAAAGACAACGCTGACGGCAGGACTGCTTGCAGCACTGCGGGCGCGCGGCCTTTCCGTACAGTCCTTTAAGGTCGGACCCGACTACATCGACCTCGGCTATCACCGCATCGCAGGCGGGCGTACGGGGCATAATCTGGATACATGGCTTGTGCCCGAGGCACGGCTCGCGGAGATCTTTGCCCGTGAGTGCCGCGGCGCAGATATCGCCGTGATCGAGGGTGTGATGGGGCTGTACGACGGTGGCCGGCGCGGTATCAGTTCGACCGCCGCCATTGCAAAGGTTCTGGATGCGCCCGTACTCCTCGTCATGGATGTCAAATCCGTCGGGGCTTCCGCTGCGGCGACAGCACTTGGCTTTCGCAGCTACGATCCGAGCGTAAACCTCGCAGGTGTACTGCTCAACCGTCTCGGCAGCGGGACACATGAGGCGATGGTTCGTACGGCTATGGCGGGGATCGATATGCCCGTCTATGGGTCGCTGCGCCGCGATGCTTCTTTTGTCCTTCCCGAACGTCATCTTGGTCTGACCCCCGTGGAGGAGCATGAAGCGCAGACGATGATTCAGAGTCTCGGTGAATGCGTTGAGACAGGGCTCGACATCGACCGCATTATGGCGCTGGCGAAGACGGCACCGCCCCTTTCGGCAGCAGCGAGGGAGGAACGCCATCCGCAGCCTCCGTGCCGCATTGCCGTTGCGCGCGATGAGGCGTTTTCCTTCTACTATGCGGCGAGTCTCGACGAACTCCGTGCATGCGGCGCGGAGTTGGTGGAGTTCAGTCCGCTGCACGATGCGGCACTGCCGGATGTGGACGGCATCATCATCGGTGGCGGCTTCCCCGAGATGTTTGCCGCAGACCTAGCGCAAAATACAGCGATGCGCTCTGCGATACGTGCAGCGTCGGAGGCGGGGATGCCCATCTACGCCGAATGCGGCGGCTATATGTACCTCATGCGCTCCATGGTGGACTTTGCGGGAGCAGAGCATGAGATGGCGGGGGTGTTCGAGGCACGGGCGCGCATGACCGAACGCCTGCAGATGGTCGGTTACGTGGAGGCGGAGCAGACGGAGGATACGATACTCGGTATGGCGGGGCTTATCCTGCACGGACACGAGTTTCACTTCTCCGTCGAGGAAACGGAGGCGGAAGAGGCGGATCGCCCCTTCCGCTTTACGAAACTGCGCAGCGGCGCGCAGTACGCCGCAGGACATCGCCGCAGGAATACGCTCGGCAGTTATCTGCATCTGCACTTTGCAGGATGCCGCAGCGCGGCGGAGCATTTTGTGGAGGCGTGTCATCAATGGGGCAGATCATTCTCGTAACGGGCGGCGTTCGCTCGGGCAAATCCTCGTTTGCCGAACGCTGTGCGGCGCGCTGTGCCGCAGAGAGCGGCACAGCCGTCGCCTATATTGCGACCGCGCAGATCTATGATGCAGAGATGCAGCTGCGCGTCGATCTGCATCAGTCGCGCCGTCCGGCAGACTGGACGACCTACGAGGCCCCGTTTTCCTCTGAGAATGCCATACGGGAGGCGGGGAAGGCGCACGGCGTCATCCTCTTTGACTGTGTGACGATGTTTCTCAGCAACGATATGCTTCAGTATTCGGAGGAGGAACAAGAGCGCGACTCCTTTGCACGCCATGTCGAGGCGCGTATCAATGCGCTCATTTGTGCCGCTGAGGAAGCCGATGCGACGACCATTTTTGTCACGAATGAGGTGGGGGACGGGATCGTTCCCGCCAATCGCCTCGGGCGGCTCTATCGGGATATGGCGGGGCTTGCCAATCAGCGGCTCGCCCGCCACGCGGCAAAGGTCTATCTCGTCACCTGCGGTATTCCTGTTGATCTCAAAAAACTGGCGGAGGCGGTGTAAATGGCGAAGAGCATCATGCTGATGGGGACGAGTTCCCATGTCGGCAAGAGCATCCTGACGACGGCACTCTGCCGTATTTTTCATCAGCAGGGCAAGCGTGTCGTGCCCTTCAAGGCGCAGAACATGGCGCTGAATTCCTATGTTACGCTTGACGGGCGGGAGATGGGAAGGGCACAGGTTGCACAGGCGGAGGCGGCGGGTCTTGCCCCCGAAGTCGATATGAACCCCGTCCTCCTCAAACCGACGGGGAACGCGCAGTCACAGGTTGTCATCATGGGCGAACCGGTCGGCAATATGAGTGCGCGGGAATATCACACGGGCTATTCGCTCAAGGCGTGGGAGGCCGTTGAGGTGTCGCTGGATCGCCTGCGTGCCGCGTATGATCTGCTCGTGATCGAGGGTGCGGGCAGTCCCGCCGAGATCAACCTCAAGGCGAACGATATCGTCAATATGCGCGTGGCAAAGCATCTCCATGCTCCCGTCCTCCTGATCGCCGACATCGACCGCGGCGGTGCGCTCGCCTCTCTCGTGGGGACGTTGGAACTGCTCGACGCGGAGGAGCGTGCGCTTGTCAAGGGGCTTGTCATCAACAAATTTCGCGGCGATGTAAGCCTCCTCACGCCCGCCCTTGACTTCTTGGAGCAAAAGACGGGAAAGCCTGTCCTCGGGGTCATCCCGCACATCGACGCGCTCGGCATCGACGAGGAGGACTCCGTCTCCCTCGACGAGCAGCACTACGGCGATACGGCCGCCTTCGATGGACAGCTGCGCATTGCGGTCATTCGCACGCCGAAACTCTCGAACTTTACGGACTTTGACGCGCTGGCACACGAGCCGGATGTCGCGCTCTACTATGTGCGCACACCCGAGGAGCTGGGGCATCCGGATCTCATCCTCCTGCCGGGCTCGAAGAATACGACGGAGGATCTCCTCCACATCCGACAGGTGGGCCTCGCGGATGCGATCCGTACGTGCGTCACAGCGGGGACGCCGCTCTTTGGGATCTGCGGCGGTTATCAGATGCTCGGGGAGAGGATCTCCGACCCGCTCCATACCGAGTCGGAACATGATGCGGTGGAGGGGCTGGGGTATCTGCCGCTCACGACGACCTTTGCCGCGCGCAAGCATCTGCGGCAGGTCACGGCGGACTGCGCGGCATTTCCCTTCTTGGGGGAGAACATCTCTGTGTACGGGATGCGGGGCTATGAGATTCACATGGGCGACACCACATTTGCCGAGGAGGTATGCCGTCCGTTCCGCATCGTCCGTGCAGGAAATGCGGAAGAGTCGGTATTGGACGGTGCGGTCTCGGCAGACGGACGGATTACGGGCACGTATATTCACGGCATCTTTGACGACGATCATTTCCGTAGGGCAGTGCTCAACCGTCTGCGCGCGCGGCGCGGCATGGAGGAGCTTCCCATTCAGTACCGCTGCAGGGCGGAAAAGGAGCACGCCTATGACCGCTTGGCTGCGACGGTGCAGCGGAGTCTCGATATGGATCAGCTGGCGGCGATCATTGCGGCAGGAGATGCACGATGATCGCACCGCCCATCGCCGCCATGGCGGCGTTTTTTCTCGATACGATGGCGGGAGATCCGCAGAACCGCCTGCATCCCGTCGCCTTTCTCGGGCGATTTATCGGATGGCTGGATCGACACCTCTATCCATCCCATGGGGGAGACGGCAGAAAATTCGCCATGGGGACGCTGCTGGTGCTGATTGTCCTCTCGATTTCCTATGCGGCGGCGGAGGGGCTGATCCTTGCTGCGCGGCATCTGCCCGTGGCGTGGGGGGTGGATGTTCTCGAAATCATCCTGCTCTATTTCTGCATCTCTCCACGGTCACTGGCAAAGGCGGGGCATGAAATCTATGCCCTGCTCGACGGGGATAACCTCGTGGGCGCCCGGGAGCGTGTCGGCTATATCGTTGGACGGGATACGGCGGAACTCGACGAGGAGAACGCTGCGCGTGCGGCGATTGAGACCGTTGCGGAGAATACAGTGGACGGGGTCATCTCGCCGCTCTTTTTCTTTCTCCTCGGCGGCGCGCCGCTCGCCGTGCTCTATCGGGCAGCGAATACAATGGACTCCATGCTCGGCTACAAGAATGACCGCTATCTCTACTTCGGGCGCATGGCAGCACGTGTGGACGATGTGCTGAATTATGTTCCCGCGCGCATCACGGGCATCCTCTTTGTCATGGCGGCGTTTCTCCTGCGCTATGATGCGCGCAACGCATTCTTTATCCTGCGGCGCGACGCGGCGGGGCATCCCAGTCCGAACGGCGGGTATGCAGAGGCACCTGTGGCGGGCGCATTACATATCCGCCTCGGCGGCATCAACTACTACTTTGGACAAAAGCACTTCCGCGCCTATATGGGCGACGCTCACATGGATATTGCGCCCAAGCATATCTTGGGCGCGATACGGCTCATGTATACGGCAACCGTTCTCTTTCTGCTCTTTGCCTATCTGTTCTCGCTCTATCGTTAAGGATCGGTTCTATGCATTCTTTTTTGATTGGCCTTCAGTTTCTCACACGGATCCGCTTTGTCCGACAGACGATGTGGACGGCGGAGGACTTTGGACGAAGTACGCGTTTTTTTCCGTTGGTGGGGTTCGTGCTCGGCCTGTGCTACATGCTTGCGGCGTGGGTGCTCATCTATTTTCTCGGGATGCGGTCGCTGACGTGCGTCCTGATCCTCATCCTGCCGATTCTCTTGACGGGCGGCATCCATGCGGACGGATTTATGGATACGGCGGACGGCATCTTCTCGGGGCGGGAGCGCGCGCGTCAGCTCGAGATTATGAAGGATAGCCGTGCGGGCGCATTTGGCGTCGTTTCTTTCGTCATGCTCATGTTCGTGCAGTTTGCCCTGATCTCCGATATGCATCCGCTCCTCTTTGTGCCAGCACTCTTTGTCATGCCGATCATCGGCAGGCTTGCCATGGTGCTTGCGATCGCGCTTTTTCCGTACGCCCGTCCGGAAGGCGTCGGAAAGACCTTTGCCGATATGGCAGACCGACGCACTGTTCTCATCGCTGCCGTGACAACGGCTGTGCTTGTCCTGCCGTGGGGCGTGTTGGCGGCGCTCTCGCTGCTTTTAGGCGTACTCTTTGCTCTTCTTCTCTGCCGCACGATCACCAACATCCTCGGCGGCGTGACGGGTGATGTCTATGGTGCGGTCACCGTATTGACGGAGACCATGGTCCTCGCTGTCTTTTCTCTGGCGTCAACACATCCGAACATTTGGGGGGTATTATGGAAATTATAGCAAAGGCACCCGCGTCCTGCGGGGAGCTGATCGAAGGCACTCTCGCTGGAACGCCGTTTCTCGTCACTGCACCGATCAGCATGTATGCGACGGCGACGGTTTCGGACGCGTTTACGGGGATGCACGGACTGGGAACGAAGGCGCAGGAAGCACTGCGGCGGACGCTCGCCTACATCGGCGAGGAGTCGTTTCGCTTTGGCATCCGTCTTGAGACGGAGATCCCGCAGGGAAAGGGCATGGCGTCATCGAGTGCGGATATTGCAGCGGTCTCCTATGCCGCAGCGCGCGCATACGGACGAGAACTGACGGGACGCGAGATCATGGACATCGCCATCGCTATCGAGCCGAGCGACGGCATTGCCTTTGCTGGGCTTTCGCACGTCAGTCATACGACGGGGGAACTGTTCGGTCAGTACCATAATGTTCCGCTGCTCGGCATCTCCATCTTTGATGCGGGCGGTGAGGTCGATACCATCGCCTACTATCAGAGCAAGGGGAATGCAGGCGACCAGGACGACGCTTATCGGGCTTTGCTGCATACGGTCGATCAGGCATTTGCCGTGCGTGGGGCAGAAAAAGAGTGCCTCCTCGGACAGGCGGCGACCGAGAGCGCACGGCGCAACCAGCATCACCTAGAAAAGCCGGAGCTGGAACACTTCATCACGGAGGCGCAGAGCAGAGGGGCGCTCGGTGTACTGGTGGCACACAGCGGTACGGTGGTCGGTGCACTCTGGGCATCCGATCTGTCGACGGCGGCGATCGACGCGCGTACGCATCAGCTGGCACGGGAATTTTACGGCACGTATGCCTTTATGCGTCAGGAACGGCTGATCTCGGGCGGCGTTGTCTGTGAGATTCGCGCATAGAACATCATAGGAAGGGGAAGGGAAATGACGGAAATTATTATCATACGTCATGGGGAGACCGAGTGGAATAAGACGGGACGTTTTCAGGGACAGTCAGATGTGCCGCTCTCACTGGAGGGACATGCACAGGCGGCACTGCTCGGACAGCATCTCGACGTCGACCATGCAGATGCGTTCTATGCGAGTGACCTCATACGGACGATGGAGACGGCGGCCCCGCTTGCAGCGCGGCTCGGGCTGACCGTCGTCCCCGATCCTGCCCTGCGCGAACTTCACTTCGGGGCATGGGAAGGGCGCTTTTTCAGTGAGATCAACACCGAGGATCCCGAGACGCTGAAGCATTTTTACCGTGATCCGGAGCATGCGAATATCCCGGACAGTGAGGATTTTTCCGTATTCCAAAAGCGCATCGCAGGGCGCGTGCGCACGATTGCCGCAGAGCATCGCGGTGAGCGCGTCATCATCGTCTCTCACGGGGCGGCGATCCGCATTCTGATCGCTGACATACTTGCCATGCCGATCCGCTCGATCTGGCACGTTTCTCAGCTCAACACGGCAGTCAACTGCATCCGCTTCGAGGACGACGGTTTTGCTGTATTGACGCGCATGAACGATGTGGCGCATTTGCGTGCGGGAGGGGTGCAATGAGCGCCCTCGCCGTCGGACTTGGCGGTGCGGTCGGTGCGGTTCTGCGCTTCCTGCTGGGACAGGTCGTGCCGAAACTTGGGAGCGGCTTTCCGCTTGCCACCTTTGCCGTCAACGTCCTTGGCTGTTTCGCCATCGGCGCCGTCGTCGGTCTGGCGGGACGTCAGAGTGGCCTTGACCCGCGGCTTGTCCTCTTTCTCCAGACGGGGATATGTGGCGGCTTTACGACATTCTCCACCTTTTCGTTGGAAACGCTTTCTCTCATCGAGAACGGAAAGCTCGCCGTCGCCCTTGCCTATATCGCGCTGAGCATCGTGCTCGGCATTCTTGCCCTCCTGCTGGCAAAGCATCTGGTGAGCGGCTGGGAATAGGGGCATCTCCTATCCATTTCAATCATTTGGGGCGCTGCGTAAAGCCATTCAACTTCGCTCAGCAGCCCTGCCTTCTGTGCATGGCGGGCTGAATCGCCTTTCCCGATAGAGAAATGCTTCAAGAGCCTGTATGGGAATATTGTTTTGTTGGCATGCGAAAATAAAATCTTTGGCGGTATGATTAAAGAATAGACATATATTATCGTAAATAATGATCTTGTTTCGATAGTTGTTTATGATATCGTTCACAGAACAGTTCCTTTTTGAGCATCAGCTTCATTGAGGGAGATTCTCTAAAGATATATTCGTTCCGATAATTCTTATTGTGTCACCGGAGTTCAACGTTATGGTCAAATGCAGTTGTCCATTTGGAGATTGCCGTATTTCTTCTGAGAAAATATATGTTCCTCGTCCCCATGGTTCTTCGAATGATATGTCAAAATGTGATGTGTTCTCCATAATTAGAGCTGCTGCCTGTTCTGCGTTTCTTATGGGAGGAAATTGGGGCAATATCAATGATATGACAATCCTTTTTTCTTGATATAAAACCGCTATATCTTGCAGTAATGAATCATGCAAATCTATTTCTGAAATTTGGAAGTTCTGACATATCGGCTTCATTCTATCTGTCTCCTTTCAACGGATGAGTTTGTCTTACTTATGGAGAGAGCCTTCTTTATGCCATGAAGGACGCTCTGTCTTCTGTAATCCACACTAATAATAACATGAGTCAGCGGAGAATGACAGCAGAATCGAGGGAGTGTTCTATCTCTCCATCTTGACAACTGCCCTTTTGATATGCTATTATCCCCTAATGTAGGCGTATAGCCTGTTTGGGCGAAAGCCCATCCCCAACCGCACGGCGAGGTCACACAATCGGCACTGCCGAACCGCAGCCGGCGAGTAACGTGATAGGGAGGTGTTTTCATGTATGCAATCGTAAAGACGGGCGGCAAGCAGTACAAGGTCGCTGAGGGCGATACCATTTTTGTGGAGAAGCTCGAGGCGGGCGAGGGCGAGGCTGTCGTTTTCGACCAGGTTCTGACCGTTGTCAACGGCGCAGATGTCAAGATCGGTCGTCCGGTGGTGGACGGTGCGAAGGTGACGGGCAAGGTCGCGGCACACGGCAAGGGCAAGAAGATCTTGGTCTTCAAGTACAAGGCGAAGTCGAACTATCGCAAGCGTCAGGGTCATCGTCAGCCGTTCACGAAGGTCGTTATCGAGAAGATCGAGGGCTAATCCGTGATTTCGGTCAAGATCTTCGTGAATGAAGACGGGATGATCGACGGTTATGCTGTTTCAGGGCACAGCGGAACGGCGGCACGCGGACAGGATATTGTCTGTGCCGGCGTATCTGCGCTCACGCAGTCCGCGCTTCTCGGCATGATGGAGCATCTGCATCGCGCCGTCACTTATGACATTGCGAGCGGAAACCTCCGTGTGCGGCTCTCTGAACCGCCGGATGAACGCAGTGAAGCGATTCTGCGAACCATGTGGATGGGACTCGCAGAGATTGAAAAAATCAGCCCGAAAGGCATTCAGATTCAGGAAGTAAAGGGGTGAACAATTTGTTCTCGTTTGATTTGCAGCTTTTTGCACATAAAAAGGGCGTCAGCTCGACGCGCAACGGACGTGACAGCCACTCGAAGCGCCTTGGCGTGAAGGAGCAGGCAGGCACGCATGTGACGGCAGGCAGCATCATTGTGCGCCAGCGCGGCACGCATTTCCATCCGGGGCACAATGTCGGCATCGGCAAGGACGATACGATCTTTGCAAAGATTGACGGCAAGGTTGCCTTTGAGCGCAAGGGACGCCATCAGCGTCAGATCAGCGTGTATCCGCTCGCGGGTGCAGCGGTCTAAGAGCGCACGGAAGTTTGATATGCAGAGATGCCTGTACTCCCTAGTACAGGCTCTTTTAGAAGCTGTTTTCGCAGGTGGGAGTGCACTTGCGGAAACAGCTTATTGTGTAAAGAGGGAGGGACGTATGCAGTTTATCGATCGTGCCCAGATCACGGTGAAGGCGGGGGACGGCGGTCATGGAAAGTCCGCGTTCCGTCATGAAAAGTTTATGCCCAAGGGCGGTCCCTCGGGCGGTGACGGCGGACGCGGCGGTGATGTAATCTTTCGTGCTGACCGCAATCTGAATACGCTGCTCTCCTTTCGCTATCGCCGCAAGTTCGTCGCGAAGAACGGCGAGAATGGTGAGTACAAGAACCAGTTCGGTAAGAATGCGGCACCCCTTTATGTCGATGTCCCACCTGGCACGATTGTGACGGATGAGGCGACGGGAGAGGTGCTTGCCGACCTTACGGACGTCGGGATGGAGGCAGTGATCGCACGCGGCGGACGCGGCGGACGCGGGAACGCCAAGTTTGCCAACTCTGCCAACCGTGCGCCGTCCTTTGCTGAGTTCGGCGAGCCGGGCGAGGGACGAAAGCTTCGTCTTGAGCTGAAGCTGCTCGCCGATGTCGGGCTGGTCGGCTATCCGAGTGTCGGGAAGTCGAGCCTTGTCGCCTCCTGTTCGGCGGCACGTCCTGAGATTGCAGACTACCATTTTACGACGATTACGCCTGTTCTCGGTGTTGTCCAGACGGACTATGAGAAGAGCTTCGTCATGGCGGATATCCCGGGGCTGATCGAGGGGGCCGCCGACGGCGTGGGGCTGGGGCATGACTTCCTGCGCCATGTGGAGCGCACGCGGCTGATTCTGCACATTGTGGATGCATCTGGGGTCGAAGGCCGTGACCCGGTGGAGGACTACGACAAGATCAATGCGGAGCTGGCACGCTACAGCGAGAAGATCGCGCGGCGCACACAGTTCCTCGTCGCCAACAAGATCGATCTTCCCTCTGCGGCGGAGCATCTGCCGCGTCTGAAGGAGCTTGCCGCTCAGGAGGGACTCGAGTTTTTTGCGATCTCTGCGGCGACGCGTGAAGGCGTGCAGGATCTGATCGATCGGGTCGGTGCGTGGCTGGACGCCTATGTTCCTGAGCCGGAGGCGGAGGAGGACGATGTCGTCGTCTACGATCAGAATGCGGACGATGACGAGAAGGTGACGGTCTCACGCAACGATGCGGGCGATTTCGTCGTCTCCGGCAAGGCGATCGAGAAGCTGGTCGCCATGACCAATTTCAACAATGATGAAGCCGTGCGCCGATTCCAGTATATATGGCGGATCAAGGGGCTGGATGAGAAGCTCCGCGCACGCGGCATCAAGGAAGGCATGACCGTTCACATCGGTGATATGGCGTTCGACTATCAGGATTAACGGAGGAAAGACGTTGCTGCGAAAATCACTTTCCAGTAAGCAGATACGAAAGCTGCGCTCCCTCGGCATGACGGAGGAAGCGGTCGTCATGATCGGCAAGGAGGGAGTCAGTCCTGCTGTGGTGGCATCCGCACGCGAGGCGATCAAAAAGCGTGAGCTGATCAAGGTGCGAGTTCTGCAGAATGCGCCGGAGGAACCGGCGGACGCGATCACCATGCTTGCCGAGCGCGCCGACGCCAATCTCGTTCAGGTGATCGGCAGGAACGGGCTCCTGTTCAAACGAAACTTTGACAAGCCGAGGATTGAACTGTGAATGCGCGGGCGCGTCTCTCGGAGGCAAAGCGCATTGTCGTGAAGGTCGGAACAAGTACGCTGACGCATCCCGCAGGCGGAATGAATCTGCGCCGCATCGAGCATCTTGTGCGTGAGTTGATCGATGAGGCCAATCAGGGCAAGGAGATTCTTCTCGTTTCCTCTGGTGCAATTGCGGCGGGGATGAATGCGCTCGGCCTGAAGGAGCGTCCCGCGGCGGTGCCTGCGCGGCAGGCCCTTGCGGCGATTGGTCAGGGATACCTCCTCCACCTCTATGAAAAGCTCTTCCATGAGTATGGACGGACGATGGCACAGGTGCTCCTGACCAAGGAGAATGCGGCGCGTCACCATCAGTACATCAATTCGCGGCGTGCCCTTCTCGCCCTGCTCGACATGCAGGTCATTCCCGTCATCAATGAGAACGACGCCGTGGCGGTGGATGAGATCAAAATCGGAGACAACGACAACCTCTCGGCAGTGGTTGCGGCACTTGTCGATGCCGATGCGCTCATTATCCTCTCGGATATCGACGGGGTGTATACGGCAAATCCACGGACGGATGCATCGGCGCAGCTGATCTCCGAGATCGCAGAGATTACGCCCGAGATCGAGCATCTTGCGGGTGGTGCGGGATCAGCACAGGGCACGGGCGGGATGCAGACGAAGATCGAGGCGGCGAAGATTGCCCGCAATGCCGGCGCGACGATGGTGATTGCGCGCGGTGATGAGGACGGCATCATCCGCGGTATTCTGCGTGGGGAGGACATCGGGACGATCTTCCCTGCGCGTGAGGCACATCTCAGGACGCGCAAGAGCTGGCTTGCCTTTGGCAAGAAGCTCGCGGGAGAGCTCTCTGTCGACGCCGGGTGCGCGACAGCGATGCAGCGTGGTGCGAGTGTTCTCGCTGTCGGTGTGACGGCAGTCGACGGTGACTTTGCCGCGGGCGAGATGGTGCGCGTGCTCAGCCCTCTGGGGCAGGAGATTGCCCGTGGGATCACCGCCTACGGTGCGGCGGATACGGCACGACTGATGGGGCATCAGACACAGGACTTTCAAGGTCTTGTCTCGGACGCATCACATGAGGAGATCATACACCGGGATAATTTGGTGCTGATGCAGTGAGGAGCGATGACGATGATGGAGCAGGCAGTGCGGGCACAGGCAGAAGCGGCAAAGGAGGCATCCTATGCTCTTGCGGTGCTCCGCAGCGATGTGCGCGATACGGCACTGCATGCGATGGCGGCGGCGTTGACGGAGGATACGGCGGAGATCCTGCAGGAGAACGCTGCCGATGTGGCAGACGCCGCAGCGGCGGGTGTGCGCGCTTCCTATATCGACCGCCTGCGGCTCACGCCGGAGCGCATCCGTGTGATGGCGGAGGGGCTGCGGCTGACTGCAGCACTTCCTGACCCGCTTGGGCGGGAGGACTACGCTGTACGTCGCCCGAATGGTCTGGAGATTCACCGTGTTCGCGTACCGCTCGGGGTTGTCGGCATGATCTACGAGGCGCGTCCGAATGTGACGGCGGATGCGATTGGGCTCTGCCTGAAGTCAGGAAATGCCGTGCTCCTGCGCGGCGGCTCGGATGCATTGCGCTCCAACGCAGTCATTGCCGATGTCCTTTCGCGTGCTGCCTATGCCGCCGGTATTCCTGCGGGAGCCATACAGATGCTCGCGATGAGGGAGCGCAGTGCCGTGGATGTGATGACGCATCTCACGGGGCTGCTGGATGTTCTCATTCCGCGCGGCGGAGCCGGGCTGATCCGCCATATCGTGGAGAGCAGCAGCGTCCCCGTGATCGAGACGGGATCCGGCATCTGTCATATCTATGTTGATCGCGGCGCAGACCTCACAATGGCATGTCGTATCGTGCGGAATGCCAAGGTCTCGCGCCCCTCGGTCTGCAACGCGGCGGAGACCGTTCTCGTGCATCGTGATATTGCCGCTGCATTTTTGCCGCAGATGGCAGAGCAGCTGCGTGCCGATGGGGTGGAACTGCGCGGCTGCGCAGAGACGTGTGCGATTCTCAGCGACGTGGCTGCGGCAACGGAGGAGGACTGGGCGACGGAGTATGGTGATCTCATCCTCTCCATCCGTGTCGTCGCGGATATGCATGCTGCACTGCGGCACATCAATCGCTATGGGACGGGGCATTCCGAGGCGATTGTGACGAATGACATCCGTACGGCACATACCTTTCAGCAGAGGGCTGATGCTTCGACGGTTTATGTCAATGCCTCGACGCGGTTTACGGACGGGTTCGAGTTTGGCTTTGGCGCGGAGATCGGCATCAGCACGCAGAAACTTCATGCGCGTGGTCCGATGGGGCTGGAAGCTCTGACGAGTACGAAGTATCTTGTTTATGGCGAGGGGCAGGTGCGGGAAAATACGCCTGCTGCATCGGCGTCGTGCGGCGGATGCGGCGCCTGATCGGATATTGGCGCACCATGCGGCAGTATGCAGCATCGCCGAAGGGTCGGCATGATCTGCGTGACTATCTGTATGCGGGCGCAACCTTCCTGCTGTTCTGCATCGTTCTTCTGCTGGCAATCTGCATCGTGAGGTGAATCGGATGGAAAAGCGCATCGGAATCATGGGCGGAACGTTCGACCCGATTCACATGGGCCATCTGATCACGGCGGAGATGGTGCGCGCGGAGGCAGAGCTGGATGAGGTGCTCTTTATCCCATCGGCACGCCCTCCACACAAGGACGGCACACGTGCGGCGTCCATTGCGGATCGTTTTGCTATGACGGCGTGTGCCATACAGGACAATCCAAACTTTTCTCTTTCGGACATGGAACTGCGCCGGTCGGGACCGTCCTATACGGTGGATACCATAGCGGCACTCCACGACCAGTTTGATGGGGCGGCGCTTTTCTTTATTACGGGTGCAGATGCAATGAATGATCTGTACCGATGGCATGAACCGCATCGCCTGCTGCGTTCCTGTCAGTTCATCGTTGCGACGCGGCAGGGGACGCCGCTTGATGAGACGCTTCTCGCGGAGCAGTTTACAGCGGAGGAGCACCGTCACATTCACATCGTTCCGACACCGCATCTGGAGATCTCATCGACGATGATCCGCGCACGCGTACGCGCAGGAAAATCCATCCGGCATCTTGTACCGCGTGCCGTAGAGGAGTATATTGTAGGGAGGAGGTTATATCGTGCGCATGAACATGACGTATGAGGAGATGCGCGCCCGTCTGGCAGAACGTCTCGCACCGGGACGCTATCAGCATTCGCTCGGGGTGGCGGATACGGCAGCGGAACTGGCACGACGCTTCGGCATGGACGAGGAACGCGCGCGTACCGCAGGGCTTCTGCATGACTGCGGGCGCACCTACGCGACAGCGGAGCTTCCCGGAGAGGCGCGGCGGCGCGGGATTCCCATCGGCAGGATCGAGGCGGCGATGCCCCTGCTCCTGCACGCCTACGTGGGTGCCTATCTCATCTATGAGGACTATGGCGTCGATGACGCGGGCATTGCGCAGGCGATCTGGCGGCATACGGTTGGGGGAAGAGGGATGACCGCGCTCGATCAGATCATCTATTTTGCAGATATGATTGAGCCGTCGCGTGCCTATCCGGAGGTGGAGCATCTGCGGGAGCTCGCGCGTACGGCATCACTCGACGCGATGCTGCTGGTCGGACTCACGGAGTCCATCCAATTCGTTCTGAAAAAGGGAGGGCTTGTTCATCCGGATACGGTGGCGGCAAGGAACGAACTGCTTTTGCGGCAGCGCTGAGCAGAGGGAAAAAGGGGGAGAGGGGCGTTGTCCGATTATGATACGGAGGATCTCGCGGCGCAGCTGGCAAGCGAAAACTCGCGCGAGAACATAAAGCGACGCCGCATACAGCGTGCACGCCGCCGGCGCATGGCCGTTCTGCGCGGACTTGTTCGCCTGATCTGCACGGTCTTTCTCCTCGTCTTTGTCGGCATCTCGGGCTATTATCTGATCGGATGGGGCGTTGAGGCGTACCATGATATACGGGAAATGTATGAGGCATATCTCGTTCGTCAGGAGGAAAATCGCGGCGAGATCGATGTGCGGTTTGACGGCTATACGAATGTTCTCGTGCTCGGCCTCGACGATGCAGTAAATATGGACGAAGCACCGGAAAAACGTGCGGATGCCATTCTGCTCATGAGCATGGAGAATGCGACGGGTAAGGTACGTATTCTCAATATCCCGCGCGATACGTGGGTGCCCATGGCTCAGGGGAAGGGGGAGACACGCCTTTCTCACGTCTATGCAGTGGGCGGAGCGCCGCTGATGGTGCGGACGATCAATCAGATGTTTGACATCTCGATTCATCAGTATGTTGTCATCGATATGGATACCTTTGAGAAGATTGTCGATGCCGTCGGCGGAGTTGATCTCTACGTTGAGCGGGATATGGACTATGACGATCCGGAGGCGGGTCTTTCCATTCACATGCGTCAGGGTTATCAGCATCTCGATGGGGCAGAGGCGGAACAGTACTTGCGCTATCGCGGGGATGATCTCGGTGACCTCGGGCGTACGCAGCGGCAGCAAAAGTTTGTCAAGGCGTTCTACGCCAAGCTGCTTCGTGTCGATACGCTGCCCAAGATCCCACAGCTCGCCGATATACTGAAACAGGATGTCACCACGAGTGCCGAGCTCTTTGACTCGGTGCACATCGGGAATGTGGTGCGAAAGCTGAATGCACAGCCGCCGCGCACCATCATGCTCCCGGGCGATTTCGCGCGGGATGATGATACGGTTTGGATTATGGATCGCGCGGCGACCGATAAGATCATACGTGAACTCTTTCCGTCGGAGGAGACGGAAGGAGAGCAGAAGAAGGAGGAGTAGAGTTTGACAGAGCAGGAAAAATGCCGTGTGATTCAGGCGGCAGCGGATGAAAAGAAGGCGCGCGACATCGTACAGATGGATATGGTCGGACTGATGTCCACCAACGACTATTTCATTATATGTTCGGCGAATACAGCAACGCAGGTGCGCGCGATCGCAGACAATATCGAGGAGAAGATGGAGGAGGCAGGGGTGAGCTTTCTCCACAAGGAGGGCTACCGTGAGGGCGAGTGGGTACTGCTCGACTACGGCGATACGGTAGCGCATATATTCCAGCAGGATGCGCGCGTACTATGCGCTGGAACGGCTTTGGGGCGATGCCGCACTCACGCCCTATGAGGAGTAGGACGTGACGGAGCGGCAAAAATCCGCGTCTGTGCACCGTAAATACGGCCCCAGTCAGGTGGCGGAACTTACTGCCGTGCGCGAATCCGAGTGGGGCATCTTTCTGGATGCGGAGACGGGCAATACGAGTGATGATATTCTGCTGCACACGATGCAGCAGACTGCACCGGTGAAGGTGGGCGACCGCGTCCGCGTTTTTCTCTATCTCGACCCGAAGCGGCGGCTGACGGCGAGCATGCGCACACCGCGCATGAAGGAAGGACAGGTCGCACGCCTGCGCGTCATCAACGTGACGAAGGAAGGTGCCTTTCTCGATGTCGGGGCAGAGCGCGGCATCTTTCTGCCTTACGCAGGGATGCGCGGGCGGCCGCAGGTCGGTGAGGTCGTTTGGGCGAAGCTCTATACGGATAAGTCCGGGCGCCTTGCCGTAACGATGGAGGTGGAGGATGAGCTGCGCCGAGCCTCACGTCCCGCCGAAGGGGTGCGCGTCGGCGACCGCCTGAAGGGATCCGTCTATAACATTACCGAGCGTGGCATCTTTCTCTTTACCGAGGAGCGCTATATCGCATTCATCGATCATCAGGAGGTTCTGCGACGGCCGCGCGTCGGCGAGACCCTCGAGATCCGCGTGACGTATCTGCGTGAGGACGGGCGACTGAACGCGTCTCTGCGCCCGCCGAAAGAGGAAGCGCGTACGCTGGATGCCGACCGCTTGCTCGCACTCCTAGAGGAACATGGCGGAAAGATGCCGTATACGGACGCGACATCTCCTGCTGTTCTCAAGGATCGCTTCGGGATCAGCAAGGCAGCATTTAAGCGCGCTCTTGGGCGACTGATGAAGGAAGGCCGAATCCACCAAGAGGATGGATGGACGTATTTATTGGAAGAACACAAAAAGAATTAGTTTTTTCTTAATCCAAGGAAGGATTTTTCCACTAAAGGGCGAATAGAGAGCATAGCGAAGAATGTAGACGTGCAGGGGGAGAGATAAATGGCAGATACGGTAACCGAAGAGAAAAAGGGCATCCTGCTTGAGACAGGAACAAACGAATTTGAGATTGTCGAGTTCAGCATAGGGAAGGTGAACTATGGCATCAATGTTGCGAAGGTGCGCGAGGTCATTACGCGTGTGCCCGTGACCACCATGCCAGAGGCACATCCCTATGTCGACGGTCTGTTTACACTGCGCGGTAAGGCAATCCCTCTTGTCAATATGGCGCGCTGCCTCAACCTCCAGACGGTGGATGAGCTGCAGAACATCATCGTGACAGAGATCAACAACTATGACATCGGCTTCCTCGTCGGCAGTGTTTACCGCATTCACCGCATCTCGTGGAAGAATATGGAACCGGCACCGAATGTCGGCGATGGTTCGCGCGTGGTCGGCATCATCAAGATGGAGGATCGTCTTGTTCTCCTGCTGGATTTTGAGACGATCATCGCGGAGATCAACCCCGAGATCAATCAGAAGCTCACGACTGTTACTGAGGCGACGCAGGATGCCAAGACGCGGCGCGGTACGGCGCATATCGTCATCGCCGAGGACTCCAAGATGCTGCGTGAACTTCTTGTGACGACGTTGCATGAGGCGGGCTACAAGTTCATCCGTGACTTTGGCAACGGACAGGATGCGTGGGAGTATCTGCAAGATCTTGCACGCAAGAATGGACCGATCGAGAACCATGTCCGCATCATCATCTCTGATGTCGAGATGCCGAAGATGGACGGACATCGCCTGTTGAAGCTCGTGCGCGAGGACAGCCGCCTCGGTGAGGTTCCGCTCGTTCTCTTCTCCTCCCTCATCAGCGAGGAGATGAAGCGCAAGGGCGAGAGCCTTGGCGCGTCGGGACAGGTGTCGAAACCGGAGATCAATCAGCTGATCGATCTCTTGGATACGCTGGTCTTTGGCGAGCCCCTGCACGATACGGTCAAAGAAAATTGAGACTTCATTTATGGGACTGCTGTATCCTGCGATACGGCGGTCTTTTTTCGTTCTATTGACATGGATTTGAAATCCCGCTATCATAGGCATGAGGAGATGATAATATGAAGGTAGCAGTCCTGATGGGCAGCGATTCTGATTGGCCAATTCTGAAGCCGGCAGTTGAGCTCCTGAAACACTTTGGCATTGAACCGGTCGTTAAGGTGGCATCGGCGCATCGTACGCCGTCCATCGTTCGTGATTTTGTCATGGAGGCAGATCATGACAAAGAATTTGCCGCATTTATCGTGGCGGCAGGGGCAGCGGCACATCTCGCAGGTGTCGTGGCGAGCTATACGATCAAACCGGTGATCGGAGTTCCGGTCAATGCGACGCCGCTGAACGGGATGGATGCTCTGCTCAGCACGGTGCAGATGCCATCGGGCGTGCCTGTAGCGACGATGGCAGTCAACGGTGCGAAGAATGCGGCAATCTTTGCGGCGGAGATCCTTGCCGTATACGATACCTCCATCGCCGAGGCACTCATGGACTATCGGGAAAAGATGGTGTTGGAGGTCGAGAAGAAGGCGGATCGCGTCGCGGCACAGCTTTAAGGAATCACTGATAAATTCGGCACGACCATCTTGACGTATCTTTTTCGCCCGCTTTTCGTTAGCAAATCCTCCACATAGCCCTCGCTATGCGTCCGGTTTGCTGCCTCAATCGGACAAAAAATCTACGCCAATCTGGTAGGCCTCATTTTATCAGTGATTCCTTAAGGAACTTTTCTATTGCTTGAAAAGAAAGGCAGGATGACAATGGAGCGTAAAGAGGCTCTTTATGAGGGTAAAGCAAAGATCATCTATGCGACGGACCATCCGAATGAGTATCTCGTCTACTACAAGGACGATGCGACGGCGGGGAACGGCGCAAAACGCGGGACGATCGTGGGCAAGGGCATCATGAATAATAAGATGTCGGCGTTCTTTTTCGATCTGCTGGCAAAGGAGGGCATCGCCCATCACTATATCTCCATGCCGAGCGAGCGTGAGATGATCGTGAAGAAACTCACGATTATCCCCCTTGAGGTCATCATCCGCAACGTGGCGGCCGGCTCGCTTGCCAAGCGTCTCGGGCTCGAGGAGGGTGTACCGATGCCGTTCCCGGTCATCGAGTACTGCTACAAGAACGATGATCTCGGCGATCCGATGCTCAACCGCTATCATATCCGCGCCATGAAGATTGCGACAGATGCGGAACTGGACGAGATCGAACGCATGTCGCTGAAGATTAATGATATCCTCACGAAGTTCCTCAAGTCCAAGAAGGTAGATCTCATTGACTTCAAGCTGGAGTTCGGCAGAGATGCTGACGGGCAGATCATCCTTGCCGATGAGATTTCGCCGGACAACTGTCGCTTCTGGGACAGCGACACGAAGGAGAAACTGGATAAGGATCGTTTCCGCCGCGACCTTGGCAATGTAGAGGATGCCTATAAGGAGATGCTCCACAGGCTGACGGGAGAAGCATAAGAGCGATGTACGAAAAAGTGCCAAAGTGGAAGGAAGAGTGCGGCATCTACGGCGTGTATTCTCCGACGGAGGATGTGTCCGAGATGACGTATCTCGGTCTCTTTGCGCTCCAGCATCGCGGGCAGGAGAGTGCAGGTATTGCGCTGACGGACGGTGCATGGATTGACGTCAAAAAAGGGATGGGGCTGGTGACCGAGGTGTTTCGCTCGGAACTGCCTCATCTTGACCATGCTAAAATTGCCATCGGTCATGTGCGCTATGCGACGACGGGGTTCAGTCTCGCCGCGAATGCACAGCCGCTGCGCGTCAACTATGCCGGCGGTGCGCTGGCACTGGCGCATAACGGCGACCTCACCAATGCCGCATGGATTCGCCGCGACCTTGAGAGCAAGGGTACGGTGTTCCAGACGACGATCGACTCGGAGGTCTTTGTCCATCTGATCGCACGCTCACAGAAGGCGACCATCGAAGAGCGCATCTTGGAGACCGCGCAGAAGGTACGCGGCGCATTCTGCCTGACCATCATGACCGAGAACAAGCTCATCGGTGTGCGCGATCCGCAGGGCTTTCGTCCGCTCTGCATCGGACGGACGGAGGAGGGCGGCTGGGTGCTTTCCTCCGAGACCTGTGCACTCGATGTCAACGGAGCTTCGTTTGTACGTGATGTGCTGCCGGGAGAGATGGTCGTCGTGGAGGACGGCGCACTTAGATCCTACCGCTTCACCAATGGGCAGGATGTCGCTTCCTGCATCTTCGAGTACATCTATTTTGCACGCCCCGACTCGATCATCGATGGACAGAGTGTTCATGCAGCACGCTTCGAGATGGGGCGTGTTCTGGCGCGCGAGTCCGGGCTTCGCGGTGATGTGGTTATCTCGGTGCCGGACTCGGGAACGACGGCAGCGACAGGATTCGCCTATGAGACGGGCATCCCATTTGCCGAGGGCCTCATCAAGAACCGCTACATCGGACGGACGTTCATCCAGCCGACGCAGAAACAGCGTGATACGGCGGTCAAGCTGAAGCTGAGCCCCGTGCGTTCTGTTGTTGAGGGAAAGTCCGTCATCATGGTGGATGACTCCATCGTGCGCGGCACGACGAGCGGCAAGATCGTACGGCTCCTACGGAATGCCGGAGCACGTGAGATCCATGTCTGCATCAGCAGCCCGCCGATCACCGATCCCTGCTACTACGGCATCGATACGTCGGTGCGCAAGGAGCTGATCTCGGCGACGAAGAGCCTTGAGGAAATTCGCGATTTCATCGGTGCAGATTCCCTTCACTTCATCTCCATCGAGGGATTGCGGACTTGTGTTCCTGCCCTCAATCCGGATCACATGTGCTATGCATGCTTTAATAATCAGTACCCGGTTCCCGAGGAGGATGCCGCCCTCGACGCGGGCGATGCGATCACGCGTGAGCAGCAGCGGCTTGCACAGCGCGAAAGGGGGATGTAAGTGTCCATGGAAAAGATGACCTATCGTGATGCGGGGGTCGACATTGATGCGGGCAACGAATCCGTATCGCTGATCAAAGACAGCGTGCGTGCGACCTATCGCTCGGAGGTACTCGGCGATCTGGGCGGCTTCGGCGGTCTATTTGCCCTGCGTGCGCAGGACTATCGTGAACCCGTGCTCGTCTCCGGAACAGATGGGGTCGGGACGAAGCTGCGGCTTGCCTTCCTGCTGAATCGGCATGATACCATTGGGCAGGATGCCGTGGCGATGTGTGTCAACGACATCCTCGTGCAGGGGGCGGAGCCTCTGTTTTTCCTTGACTACCTCGCCGTCGGCAAACTTGAGCCGATGCAGGTTGCCGATGTGGTCTCGGGTGTTGCCCGTGCCTGTAAGGAATCCGGCTGTGCGCTCATCGGTGGTGAGACGGCGGAAATGGCGGGGTTCTACCCCGTGGGCGAGTACGATATCGCGGGGTTTGCCGTCGGTGTCGTCGAGCGTGATCGTCTCATCACGAGTGTGCGTGTGAAGGCGGGGGATGTCCTACTCGGATTGCCCTCCTCGGGCGTACATTCCAATGGTTACTCCCTCGTGCGCAAGATCGTCTTTGAGCACAAGGGCTTCCGCGGCGATGAATATATGGAGGAATTGGGGCGTACCATCGGCGAGGAGCTGCTGACGCCGACGCGTCTCTATCCGCAGGTTTGCCTGCCGCTGATTCGTGACTTTGATCTTCACGGTATGGTGCACATCACGGGCGGCGGATTTTATGAAAACATCCCGCGTGCCCTCCCCGATGGGATGGGTGCGGAGGTCGATGCCGCTGCGTGGGAGATGCCTGCGGTCTTCCATCTTCTGCAGGAGTGGGGCAACGTTGACTGGGCGGAGATGTACCGCACGTTCAACATGGGGATTGGCATGGTGCTCATTGCCTCTGAGGAGGAGGCGACACGCATCGAGGCGCATCTCGGTGCACAGCATGAGCCAGTCTTCCGAATCGGACGTGTGACCGAGGGCGCGCATGAGGTGACGATCAAGGGCGGTGTCTTTGATGCCTAAGGAAAAAATCGGCGTACTCTGCTCGGGGCGCGGGTCGAACCTTGCGTCCATCATCGACGCCGTGGAGCGCGGGGATATCCGTGCGGAGATTGCCGTCGTCTTGGCGGACAAGGCGGATGCCTATGCGCTCACGCGTGCGCGGGAACATGGCATTCCTGCCGTCGCCGTTGTGCGCAAAGCGTACGCCGCGCGCGAGGACTTTGAGCGTACCCTGCTTGAACAGCTGCATGCGCATGGCGTCACGCTTGTCGTGCTGGCAGGGTTTATGCGGATTCTGTCGCCGCTTTTCGTGCGTACCTATGCGGGACGCATCCTCAATATCCACCCTGCTCTGCTGCCGAGTTTTCCGGGGGCGCATGCCCACCGGGATGCATTGGCCTACGGAGTGAAGGTCAGCGGGTGTACGGTGCACTTTGTGGATGAGGGGACGGACTCCGGCCCCATCATTCTTCAGGCGGCTGTTCCTGTAGCCGAGGGAGATACGGAGGACAGCCTTGCCGCACGCGTCCTCAAGGAGGAACATCGTATCTTTCCTGTCGCAATTCGACTCTATGTCGATGGCAGACTTCGTACAGACGGCAGGCAGGTACACATCCTGCCCCTGCCGAAGGAGGAGCATTATGAAGATAAAACGTGCCCTGATCAGCGTATCCGATAAGAGTGGTGTCGTCGAATTCGCACGGACACTGCAGAAGGCAGGCATTGAGATCGTCTCCACGGGCGGGACGATGAAGGCGCTGCGTGAGGCGGGGATTCCTGTTATCTACGTCAGTGATGTCACGGGCTTTCCAGAGATCATGGATGGCCGCGTCAAGACCTTGAATCCCCTCGTGCACGGCGGGATTCTCGCTGTACGCGGCAATCCGGAGCACGAGAAGGCACTGCGGGAGCTGAAGATCACACCGATTGATCTCGTCGTCGTCAATCTCTATCCGTTTGTGGAGACCGTGGCGAAGCCCGACGTTACACTTGCCGAGGCAGTCGAGCAGATCGACATCGGCGGTCCCGCGATGATTCGTGCCGCAGCGAAGAACTTTAAGTTCGTCACCGTCATTACGAATCCGTCACGCTATGCAGAAATCGCTGCGATGATCGAAAAGGACGGCGCGGTGGATGGCATGACGCGGATGCGTCTGGCGCAGGAGGCGTTCGCTCATACGGCAGAGTATGACAGTGCCATCGGCGCATATCTCTCACAGCAGATAGAAAAATGAGGAAGACGACGTGAATATTCTTGTCATCGGCTCGGGCGGGCGCGAGCACGCCCTATATTGGAAACTCTCGGAAAGCCCGCAGACGGAGCAGATTTACGCCATCCCCGGCAATCCCGGTATGGGCGCGTCGGCGGCGATTGCACTTGACGATCATGCGGCAATCCTGCGTTTTGTCAAGGAGCACGAGATCGGGCTTGTCGTCGTTGGCCCCGAGGTGCCGCTGATGAATGGGCTGGTGGATGAGCTCGAGGCGGCGGGCATTCGTGCCTTTGGTCCGCGCGCGAACGCGGCGGAGATCGAGGGCTCAAAATCCTTCGCCAAGGATCTCATGAAAAAGTACGGAATCCCGACGGCACGCTATGAGGTCTTTACCGCGGCAGAGCCCGCACGCGCCTACATCCGTCAGGAGGGCGCCCCCATCGTCGTCAAGGCGGATGGGCTTGCAGCGGGCAAGGGTGTTATCGTCGCCATGACGGAGCAGGAGGCACTCGATGCCGTCGATGCCATCATGGAGGATCACTCTTTCGGCGATGCGGGGGCACGCGTCGTCATTGAAGAATTTATGGAGGGGGAAGAGGCGTCCCTTCTCGCTTTTACCGATGGGACGACGATCCGTCCGATGATCAGCGCGCAGGATCACAAGCGTGCCTACGACGGTGACCGTGGACCGAATACAGGCGGCATGGGAACCTATGCGCCTGCACCGGTCATGACGCCGGAGATGACGGAGCGTGCTGTGGAGGAAATCCTAAAGCCGACCATCGCCGCCATGGCGAAGGAAGGACGCATCTATCGCGGCTGTCTCTATCTTGGTCTGATGGTGACGGCGGATGGCCCGAAGGTCGTGGAGTTCAACGCGCGGTTCGGCGATCCCGAGACGCAGGTCGTGCTTCCGCTTCTCGACAGCGATCTTGTGGCAATCATGTGTGCCTGTGCGGACGGAACTCTCGCCGACGTTCCCATCCGGTGGAAGGATGGGGCGGCCGTCTGTGTCGTGCTCGCCTCGGGCGGCTATCCGGGACATTATGAAAAGGGACAGGAGATCCATGGACTCGCCGATGCCGAGGCGATGGGCGCACTCGTCTTCCATGCCGGAACAGCGATGAAAGATGGGGAACTCGTCACCAATGGCGGACGCGTGCTCGGCGTGGTTGGGCGCGGCGTGGATATATCCTCCGCCGTCGATGCCGCCTATGCCGCTGCTGCGAAGATTTCCTTCAAAGATGCTTACTATCGCAAGGATATTGCGCATCGCGCACTTGAGCGATAATTTCATCGTAAAAGGGGCTGTTGCACGAAACGCTCGTGCAGCAGCCTCAATTTTGTTGCAAAAA
>CAUTTS010000012.1:0-38707 GCA_963541465.1 uncultured Selenomonas sp. | reverse complement strand
AAACCGGACGCAGAGTGGTGCTCTGCACTAGATTTTCCGCCGAAGTGCGGGCAAACAAGATGTGTCAAGATGGCGCGGCTGAACGTATCCGTGCTTCCTAAGATCGCCATAGAGAAAGGAATTCACAAATGATCCGGCAAATAGCGGCACTATGCCTTGCACTCCTCAGTCTTTCTGTCTATGCTCCGGCACAGGCGGAAATCCAGTCATACGTCGGTACGAATGCGGAGGAATACTCCCCGCGCCGACGGCAATGAGGAGCTTATCTCGTGCGCCCGCTCCGCCGCACATTCTGGAGCAGTATCCCGCCCATGATGAGCACGAGCGCGAGGAGTGCCGCGCCCGTCATGCGCTCGCCGAGGGTAACGGCGGAGACGACGAGTGAGAGCAGCGGCACGGCGTAGGCGAGATTCGCAACGGCGGCAGAGTTCGTTGCCTGCTGGAGTGCCATCGCCCACCAGAGATAGCCCACGGCATCAATGAAGATCCCGAGCCAGAGGAGACCGCCCCACTGCGTCCACGAGAGCGTGACCCACGCCTCCGTGAGGAGCGTTACGGGCAGGGAGCACAGTGCCGTCACGCCCCACGCCACGACCATCATCACCGTCTGGTCGGTGTTCCGCCGCTTGTTCAGCACGCAGAACAGGCCGTAGCAAACCGCCGCGAGGATGCAGGCGATCATCCCCATGACAGCGTTCCCCTCTGCGTGTCCCTCGCCGCCGAGCGTGAGCACCACGACCCCCGAGAACGAGAGGAGGAGGGCGGCGGCAGTGCGAACGGTGATCCGCTCCCCGAGGAGGAACGCTGCAAAGAGGACGATCATCATCGGCCAGAGGAAATTGAGGATGCATGCCTCCTGCGAGGTCAGCTGCGAAAGCCCGTAGTAGTAGAACCCCGAGTAGAGAAAGATTCCGAGAAAGCCCAGCCCCGCCATCGCCGCATAGCCGCGCACATCGTAGGCGCGGAACACGCGTCCGCCGTCACGCACGAGCTGCATGACGATGAGAAAGAGACAGCCCGCGAGACTGCTCACAAAGAGTGCCTCATACGTCGGGATCGCCGTGAGAAGGCTCTTCACCAGTGCCGCCGTCGTCGACCACATGAGAACGGCACTGATCGCATAGAAATAGACACACCTCTGCATCGTCACGACTCCTTCATGCACAAGATGATTCTTTCCTATTTCTCCCACCATCCCTTATATTCCTTCTAAAAGGCAAAACCTTTTAATCATTCTCACGCATCAGAGATACAAAAAAGGCTTCCGATCTCTCGGAAGCCTCTGCGTTTCAAATGGAGCTGATTATAGGACTTGAACCTACGACCTGCTCATTACGAATGAGCTGCTCTACCAACTGAGCTAAATCAGCATACCGCCTCACAGGCGATAGTGGAATTATACCCGAGCTGTGCGCTCCTGTCAACCCCGCAGCAAATATTTTTTTACGACGGGAATCATCTGCGGCTAATCCCCGTTTCACTTCACTTTAAGGTTTTTTTGGAACAATACGAGATAGCTGATACAATAATACAGCATCGCGGGGCGTCTCATGCCCCATCAAGGAGTGAACTGCATGATCGGACATATTCTGCGTGCCCTCTGCTGCGCGCTGTTTCTCCTCACCGCCGCGAGTACGGCACTCGCCGCCCCGCAGACCATCGAGGCGGAGGGCGTCTACATCGTCGGTGACAACGACTCGCCGAAGATCGCCCGCGACGCCGCGCGGCAGGAGGCGATGCGCTCCGCGACGGAGCAGGCGGGCGTCTACGTCGAGAGCTATACGGAAACGCAGAACCTCACCCTCACCAAGGATGAGGTGCGCATGGTCGCGGGCACGGTGCTGCGCGTCCTGCACGAGGACGTAACGCCCGAGCTCGTCGGCGACGTGTGGCGTTACCGCGTGCATCTCGTCTGTGAGGTGGACACGTCAAAGGTTGATCTCGCCGCCCTCGCCCAGAACAAGGCGGAGCTGGCACGCCTCCAGAAGGAACGCGACGAGCTGAAACGCCAGAACGACGAGCTCCTCGCACGCTACGAGCAGGCACGCGGCACAGAGAAGGCGGAGATCGGCGCACGGCTCGAGGAGAGCTACAAACTCGGCCGCATCTTTGACGACGCGACCGCCATGATCCAGCGCGGCGACGAGCAGCACGCCATCGCCGACCTCTCCCTCCTCATCGAGGATCCCGCCGTCACGGGAAATGCGCGTGCGTATGCGTTCTACCTGCGCGGGCGCGCCTACTACGAGCTCCGGAGTGACCGTCTCGCGCTCGATGACTTCGACGCGGCCGACCGCACGCCGCACACGAACACGCCCTATCCCATCTGGCAGCTGCACCGCTACCGCGGACAGATCTACTTTGACATGGGACGCTACGACGATGCGGTCGCTGAGCTGCGCACGGCGTGGGAGGCCTCCGACAAGACAGACGACGAACTCTGGATGAAACTGCGCCGTGCCGAGCACAAGGCGGAGCAGGAAGCACGCCACGCCGAGCGTGGTGACGGCGGCGCACGGGGCGGCGTCGACTGGACGCGCGTCATCACCGAGGTCATCCGCGGCGCAATGCAGCAGGGACACACGACAGAGTAACGCCGGACACCGATCTTCCTTGACAGAGACTTTCATCTATCATATACTTTTTATAATGAAGGTTTTATGGAATCACTGATAAAATGAAGTCCGTCAGATTGGCGTAGATTTTTTGTCCGAACGAGGTGGAAAACCGGACGCAGAGTGGTGCTCTGTGGAGGATTTTCCGCCGAAGTGCGGGCAAAAAAGATACGTCAAGATGGCGCGGCTGAATTTATCAGTGATTCCTTATGTAAAGGAGGATCTCCATGCTGCACACATTTCTGCGGCGCGTATGCGCTGCCCTCGCCCTCTGCACCATGCTCACCGTGCCGGCCGCACTGCTCACGGGCTGCGGTGGACGCAGCGCGGAATCCCCCATCCCGATGCAACAGACGCCTGCACGCAGCATGGAGGAGCGCAGCGCGGCACTCGGCTCATATATGGAGGCAACGACCGCCTACAACAGCACGATGCTCCCCCTGAGCCTCGCCGTCTCCACCACCGTCAACGACCTGCGGCAGGGGAAGCACCTGACGAGCATCATCCTCCCGCCGCTCTCAAAGCTCCGCCGCGAGCTCGACGCTGCGCACGCCGCCCCTGGCGGCACGGGCGTCTATCCCGACGTCGATGCGGCGACCGAGGAACTGCGCAGCACGCTGGAGGAGCTCGCCCCGCTCGCCGACCAAATGGAGAACTACTACGCCGCCGGGGCGTACACAGCGGACGGCTACGCACAGGCGGACGAAATGACGACGCAGTTTCTCCCGCTCTATGACCGATTCGTCTCAGCCTACGACCGGCTGGATGCCATCGTCACCGACCACTACAAGGAGATACGGCTCGCCCAGATCGACGCGATGCACAGCGACGGCAGAGAGAACGCCGCCACCTTCCTCGAGCTGCGCACGAAGGCACGCGAGCTCGTCCACATGCTGCGCAGCGGCGGACACGATCCGGAAGCCGCCGAGGCGAAAATCCGCGAGATCAACACCCTCATCGAGAAACTCCCCGCCGGTACCGGCTACCTCGTGACCTACAAGAACGGCATCAACAGCCTCGTCGCGGCAGTCCGCGCGTACAATGCGGGTCCTCCCGACCCGAACAAACTCGACAACGTCGTCGAGGAGTTCAACCGCCTCGCCGCCACGGGCAACAACGTCGACGTCAACGCGCTCGACGCGAAAAAGTAGCACCGAAAACAAGGTACATCACGTCGCATATCGTTTGACAGAAATTCTCACCTGCGTTATACTTATTGCAATTATTTATCCTATATTCAGATGCTTTCAGCAAGGAGGATTTCCATGACCCATCCATCGATTCGGCGTGCCCTCTCCATCCTTACCGCGTGCAGCCTGCTCGCCGCCCCTGCCGTACTGTTTACGGGCTGCGGCAGCAGCAATAGCGACAGTGCCGCATCACAGCAGACCACGGCAAGCAACGCACCGTCGCGCGAGGCGGCGCTCAATCCCTACCTCGAGGCAACGAACGACTACAACCACAACATCGTCACCTTTGACTTTTCCATCGCCCCGTCCCTCGACAGCCTCCGCAAGGGAGAGCACAAGGAGCACATCTCCCTGCCGAATTTTGAAAATCTGAAAACCGCCCTTGAGGCGGCACGTTCCGACCCGAAAGTCGCAGGTGTCTACCCCGACATCGATGCAGCGGCAGATGACCTGCTCGCCATCCTGAAGGATCTCGAGCCGCTCGCCACAAAGCTGAAGGGCTACTACTCCGCCAAGACCTATATGACCGACAACTACGCACAGTCGGACGAGATGGTCGCACAGTTCTTCCCGCTCTATGACAAATTCGACGCGGCCTACGACAAATTCGACGCCATCGTCACCGACCGCTACAAGGAACTCCGCCTCGCCCAGATCGATGCACTGCGCGGCGAGGGCAAGGAGAACGCAGCCTCCTTCCTCGAACTGAACGGCAAGACACGAGAGCTCGTCGAGAGGATCAGCGGCTATCAGTTTTACAAGAACGCCTCCGAGGCGAAGATCGGCGGAATCAGCACCCTCCTCGAAAAACTCCCCTCCGGCACAGGCTTCCTCTCCTCCTACAAGAGCCAGGTCAACAGCTTCATCGGTCAGGTGCGTGAGTATACCTCCGGAAGCCCCGACCCGAAGAAGTTCAACAACGTCATCGAGGAGTTTAACAGACTCTCCTCCACCAGCAGCAACGTCGACATCAACGAACTCGACGGAAAGAAGAAGTAAGGGAAATACTTCCGAAACACGAATCCCCCGCAGATGCTCTGCGGGGGATTTTCAGCAGGAACGAGGCGTGACACCATGACCAAAGCAGCAAACCAAGAGTATATAACAACCGCCATCGGCAAGACGTACCGCGTGGAGAAAGCCTCGGACTTTGAGTACGTAACCACCGCCATCGGCGAGGAATGCTTCCTCTTCGGCGTGGACGTCTTTGCCCACGAATGGACGGACACACGCAAATGCATCCGTGTCCATGATCCGCTCTACGGGCAGCCCTACACCATGAACGTATACGAAATCACCGTAGACGGCAGCGTGCACCGCTTCGCTGCCGGCGAATTCTCCAACAACGTGTGGGGCTTCTGGCTGCCAAAGAACCGCGCCCGCCCGGACGGACACGACAGCGCACGCATCCCGCCGGATGAGAGCAACGCGCCGCACACAAAGGAGCAGGAGAAACAATCATCATAAGGTAAACACAAGATACGAACCAGCAAAAAAGCACCTACCATAACAGCAGGCGCCGATATTCAGTTTTTATTGAACGGATCACATCGCCCTAACAGATCAGGTATCCCCCCGCAAAATCTCCAAGTACTCCGCATACGAATAAATCCGTGTTTTGCCGACCTGCGCCTGCTGCTCCAAGATCCCCTTTTCTATCAGTACTGCAACGGCACGCGAGACAGCGTTATAGGATGTGCCCAGTGCCTCGGCCGTCTTTTTCACTTCGATCAGGGGATGTGCTTCAAGGTAGGAAAAGAGTTTTGTCAGTGTGGTACGCTGCTTTTTATTCGTCCCATCCGTGAGCACGCCCACATTCTTTTCATGAAGCGCATGCAGATCGTCGATCGCCGCTACAGCATCCTCTGCCGATGCCGCAACGGCACGCAGAAAGAACAGGATCCACTGCTCATAATTCCCAGCGCGCCGAACCTCGGTCATACGGTCATAGTATTCGATACGGTTTTGCTTCAGGAAATAGGAGATATAGAGTGCAGGCGTACTCAGGAGATTTTGCTCCATCAGGAAAAGCGTAATCAACAGCCGTCCAATGCGTCCATTTCCATCAAGAAAGGGATGAATCGTCTCGAACTGATAGTGAACGAGTGCCGTACGAATCAGTGGATCGAGTGTGTCCTCTGCGTTCATATACGCCTCAAGTGCGGACATCGCCGCATTCATATCCTCTACATTCGGCGGAACATAGCGCGCGTTTTTGAGCGTACTGCCCGTTCCGCCAATCCAGTTCTGCGTACGCCGAAACTCGCCGGGATATTTCTCCTGCCCACGCACGCCTTCCATCAGAACGCCATGCATCTCACGAATCAGACGACTGCAAAGTGGCAGCTCACTGCGACGGCGTAGTGCGAACTCCGTCGCACGGATGTAGTTCACAACGTCCGCAACATCCCGATTGGCATTTACGTCCACGAGCGGATCGAGCACATCCTCAAGTGTCGCCTGTGTCCCCTCAATCTGGGAGGAGAGCAGTGCTTCCTTTCGGACATACATGGAGACAAACAGCTCCATATTCGGAATACGCGCCGCAAGCCCCTCAAGCAATGCGAGCTGACGATGCGCCGCAATGAGGCGTTCCATCCCCTCCGCATCAAGCTCGACGGGCGGGTTGGGCGGCAAGGAGCTTGGCACAAAGGAAGAGTAGGTAAGCTCTCCTGTCAGATTCTGTCGCTCGTATCCTGCGCGCGTGTCCATACCGCTTCCCTCCTATACAAACGGAATTTTCTATGCCCATTATACCTTTTGTATTTCCGTTTTTCAACAGAAACGGAAATACTGCTCCGATGGAGCGCTGTATTTCAGCATTCAGTAGGTCATTTTGTGTGGAACTCGCTCTCTCGATATGTTATCATAAAAGAAATGAACAAAAGGAGGTGAGCCGTATGGCGGGAGTTACCGTACCAGTTCATGCACCTGTGATCGACTGGATTGTGCAGAACATCCATGAAGATCAGGTCACCCCTGATGCGCTCGACCAGCTGAACGCATGGAAGACCGGCGAGAAGCAGCCTACGCTGAAACAGCTGGAAGCGATGAGCAGGAAGACACGTATTCCATTCGGCTATTTCCTTTTACAGACACCGCCTGACGAGGATATCGCGCTTGCCGAATATCGCACGATTGGGAGTAAAAAGCATCAAAAGCCGAGCCGTGAGCTCATCGATATTTTGGATCAGATGACGGCAATTCAGGATTGGATGAGGGATGACCTCAAGCGGGAACAATCGGCTGCAAATTCTTTTGTCGGGAGTTGCAGCCTCCGCGATTCCACGGGCGAGATTGCACAACGGATACGAGATGATCTTGCCCTCAAAACAAACTGGTACAGAGAAGGAAAAAATGCGGAAGATAATTTCAATCGCCTCCGCAACACACTCGCACAACATGGGCTTCTCGTCTTTACGGGTGGAAAGATCGGAGCAAATACACATCGTCCACTCGATGTGAAGGAGTTTCGTGCGTTTACCCTGATTGATACCCATGCGCCGCTCATCTTTATAAACACAACAGACACAGCAAACGGACGCCTCTTCTCTCTCCTGCACGAAACGGTTCATGTATGGCTCGGCAAAAACAGCCTCTTCAACAACCCAGAATGGTCGGATGAACACGTAAGTTTGCTCGAACAGAAGTGCAACGCCGTTGCAGCAGAACTGCTCGTCCCTGTAGTAGATTTTTCCGAAGTATGGGCGTCGTCCATTCCTATTGAAGATATGATAGAACGGGCCGCACGTCATTTCCGATGCAGTGAAGCCGTAATTCTGCGGCGCGCCTATGAGATGAAAAGAATCCCACAGGATGTATATGCGCGTATGCTTGCTCTGCAAAAGGAGCGCTTCGAGCATGCAAAGGCACACAAAAAGAAAAGTAGTGGCGGAGATTTCTACAACACGCTGCTCTCGAACCTTGATCATCGTTTCCTCGCCGCCCTTGAACGGAGTGTGATTCAGGGCAACACGCAGGATACGGATGCCTACCGACTGACAGCAACCAATCGTAGAACCTACAAAGGTGTACTTGAGCGGATGGGAGGCATTTGAGTTGAGCCAAAAATACCTCATCGATGCCAATAGTCTGATACGCCCTGCCCGCGCATACTATCCGTTTGATTTCGCCCCATCTTTTTGGCAACAGTTACGTCCCAAAATTTCACTGGATAAAATAGCCGTTCTGGACAAGGTACAGGAGGAGATTCTAAAGGGAACAGACGAACTCTCTGCATGGATAAGTGATCTTCCGAAAGAATGTATCCTATCGACGCAGGAGATACAAATCATTCAAATGTATAGAGACGTTCTGAGCTTTATTCAGCAAAGCGATCAATACAGCGAAGCCGCGCTTCGTCTCTGGTCGCGAGAAAATGTTGCTGACCCGTGGCTGATTGCCGCCGCCAAAGTATATGGCTATACGCTCCTGAGCTTCGAACAGTCAGCAGGTCGCATAACTACGCGCTCGAACAATCCGAAACTTCCCGATGTCGCACATCATTTCCAAGTACCATACACATCACTATTTAATATGATGCGAAACGAATCCTTTATCTTATGATAAAATCTCCATCTTACTCTCGCACAGTCCCATGAAAAACACCTCTGCACGTTGGTCGTACAGAGGTGTTTTCGCGTTTTATATACGATTCATCGTCTCGCTGCCCGAGGTCTATTGTTTGAGTTCGCCCTCGCAGGAGGCAAGTACCTGCGCAGCGTAGTAGTAAAAGCTATAGAAGAGATCTGCGGGGAAAACATCATCATCCTCCCAGCGCAGTTCGTCCTCCTCCTCGTCGTAGACCTCCGACCAGAGGTATTCCTCCCGAAGCATGTCGGAGAAGCGCGGCAGGGGCGCGGCGTGTTCCATCTCCTCCCCCATGCGGACACATTCCGCGATCAACTGGAAGTGTTCGAGGAGCCGCTCTGCAATCATTCGAGCGATTTCGTTCTCGGGCTGCGCGGCGCGGGCACGTCGAAAGATCCGCACGAGAAAGATCATAGCAAACGGTGTAGCGTGCCAGAATGTCCCCTGATGCTCTGTATTGATGGTCAGCTCGTAGAGGGCATCCTTCACCGCTGCAAGGTCGTCCATCGCCTCCAGCACGGCAAAGTACCGAGGAAACTCCGTCGCGCGCCCATAGGGCGTCGTCAGTCGGTGCCACGGCACATCATTCACGGTCAGCGTCGCAATATAGCGTTCATTCTCATCCATGCGGAGTCCCACTTTCTGTCATATCAATTTGGATTTTCTTTGCGCCGTACATTCTGCCGCATCAACGGGTCATTCCTTAATACGCATCGTCTATATAGCTGGCAGCCAGCGGTTCGAGCGTTGGATATGTTTGCCGCAGCTCTGTGGGATCAATATGTTGTGCATACATGGTAAAGAACGCATCCATTTCTCGCTCCATATTTTCACGAAGCAACGTATCAAATGGTGCAAGATTCCCCTGTATGGCATATTCTTCCAGTGCAGAAAAATATGCTTCGCGATTTTGCAGCTTAATGGACGTTGGCGGAAAATCATTTGCCATCAGATGATAGTTCATGATCAGTCGTGCCGTCCGACCATTTCCATCCTGAAATGGATGGATCTTCACAAACTCCGCGTGAATCCACGCCGCCTTTTCGATGGCATCGGTAAATGAATCGTGCTCCATACGATAGACAAAATCTTTCATCGCGTCCCATACCCTGCGTGGATTGGGAGGAACATGTCGTGCTCCGCGAATATAGACGGGGACAGTGCGATAGACGCCGCCGGCTCCTCGTGCAGGAAGGACGCGCTCGTGAATGTCCTTGATCATCGTCTCCGAAAGAGGCTTTCCTCCCCGAACACAATCCTTCACGAACTGCCACGCATCCGCATGCCCGCGTACCTCGTCCAGCTCCCGCAGCGAGGTCTCCGACGGGACGACCGCATCAGTCAAGATCATTTTCGTCTCAATCAGTGTCAGCGTATTTCCCTCGATGGAGGTCGAATCATGCGTAAACTCCACGAGAAAATTCTCTTCCCAATCATTTGTTTCAAAGCTGCTCAGACGTGGAAAAAGAGCACGAAAGAGTTCAATTTTGCGATCCAAATCACGCATTCCGCATCACCTCCACGATCGCCTATCTGTGCCGTTGAAGAGCCCTCGGTGATGTTCGACACCGTATCGTGGCCGTCTCTGCATCACAGCATAGCGGCGAAGCCGTGCAACCATCTCAAAAACTCGGATACAGCCCGTCCCAGACAACGCGGCGGTAATTCGTGCGGTCGGTGTCGCCCTCGGTGGAGATGCAGAGGACGCGGGAGTCCTTCGTGAGGCCGATAGCGTCGCGCAGGTAGTCAAGGCTCGCGTTCTGCATGAGCTCAGCGACGAGTCCCGTGGTGACGGCACCGCTCTCGCCCGAGACGATGCGCAGATCGTCATCCAGCGGGTTGCCGAGGATGCGCATGCCCTTCGCCGCGACCCACTCGGGCACGGAGACGAAGTGATCGGCGTAGTCCCGCAGGATTTCCCATGCGAGGGGATTCGGCTCGCCGCACGAGAGTCCCGCCATGATGGAGCTGATCTCCCCCGTCACGATGTGCGATTCCCCATCGTTCGCCGCCGCCGTCCGATAGATGCAGTCGGCGCGGTTCGGCTCGACGATGGTGATGATGGGACGCTCCGCCCCATAGTGTGCGGCAAAGTATCCCGTGATCGCCCCCGGCAGCGATCCGACGCCTGCCTGCAAGAAGATATGCGTCGGCATCTCAGCGTACTGCTCCATCGCCTCATGGGCAAGCGTCGCGTAGCCCTGCATGATCCACTGCGGCCGCTCCGTGTAGCCGCCGAACGCCGTGTCCTGCATGAGCACCCAGCCCTTTTCCTGCGCCATCTGCGCGGCATAGCGCACGGTATCGTCATAGTTGTAGGTGGTAAACGACGCCTCTGCGCCGAGCCCGCGGATGTTCGCCAGACGCTCGGGTGAGCCGCCCTTCGGCATAAAGACATGCGCAAAAATCCCGAACAGCTTCGCCGCCCACGCAATACCGCGCCCGTGGTTGCCGTCCGTCGCCGTGACGAGGGTGACGCCGCGCAGCCGCTCGCGGTTCTCCGGTGCACGCAGACGCTCATAGGTCATCTCGTCTGCGGGGATGCCCAGATACTGCGCGAGATAGCGCGCGACGGCGTAGCTCGTGCCGAGCCCCTTGAACGCGTTCAGCCCGAACCGCTTGCTCTCATCCTTCACAGCGACCCGCGCCAGCCCGAGCGACTGTGCGAGATGCCTGAGGTCGGCGAGCGGCGTCGGCTCGTACGTCGGCAGCGTCCGATGAAACGCCTCCACACGCGCCGCTGCCTCTGCGCTGTAGGGCGTGAGATCTGCCTGCGGCACTCTATCATGCGTGAGATGTGCCGCCTTGATTGACTCGTTCATACGATTTGCTCCTCCATCCGTTGAAATAGTTCTGTATTTTCTTCATTATACCATATATTTTTCGCTCTGATGATACGAATTATCCTCATTGTTTTTATTCTCTATATTTAGAATATTGCACTTGACATTTTATCTCAATATTACATATAATGAGAAAGGTTATTATTATTTATGCAAATGGATGCAGCAACTGTCACGGACACCATCCACGATGGGAAACATAGGCAGGCGGTGCCCATTTGCATGATCCGAAAAGGAGGATTTTCCGATGAAGAAAACTCTGGTGTCCGCACTCGCGACGGCTCTCGTCGTGGGCGCAGCAGGAACGACGTTCGCGGCGGCGAATCCGTTCAGCGATGTGCCGCGCGACCACTGGGCGTACGATGCTGTAACGCAGCTCGCCAATGACGGCGTGGTTGAGGGCTACGGCGATGGGACGTTCCGCGGCGACCGCAATATCACGCGCTACGAGATGGCACAGATGGTCGCCAAGGCGATGGCAAAGGGCGACCTGTCCGCCTCCGACCGTGCGCTCGTTGACCGCCTCGCCGCCGAGTTCGCCGACGAGCTGAACAATCTCGGCGTGCGCGTCGCGAATCTCGAGCGCAATGCCGACATGGTGAAGTGGAACGGCAAAGTCGAATACACCTACACGAGCGACCGCACGGAAGTATCGCGTAAGCCCTCGGGAGCGACAAAGGTCAACGACAACAATCTGCTGTTCCGTCTGGAACCGTCCGCTGAGGTCAACAGCCACTGGCACGTCAATGCACGCCTCGACGCCTCGATGAAGATGAACAAGGACGCGGGCGAAGAGGACAGCGACAAGGTGACGCTCCAGCGCGCATGGGCAGAGGGCGACTATGGCAATTTCAATGTTAAGCTCGGAAAGCTGGAACTCCTCTCGGCAGAGGCGTATGCCAAGCCGGGTGCGATCATTCTCGACCGCGAGTTCTCGGGCGCAGAGGTAAATTTTGGCAAGGACCTGCGCGTCAAGCTACAGGCAGGCCGCGTGAGCAGTGACGAGTTCCAGTATGACAAGGCGGCAAACTATCAGGGCGCAGAGCTGCAGTACAACGGCCGCCTGACGGCAGGCATCGGCTACTATCGTTTCAATGCGGAAGACTTCAAAGCGATGCTCAAGAACAACAGGAAGACGATGCAGATTTTCGGGGTGAACCTCGCCTATCGCTTCGACAAGTACAATTTCCTCTCGGGCGCGTACGCATACAGCAAGGATTTCCAGTGGGGGAATATGCCCGACAAATCCTATCAGATCGCCTACGAGTACAAGGGCGCAGAGCCCGAGGATCGCGGCTCGTGGGGCGCATACGTCGCCTATCGCCAGATCGCAGGTGCTTCCTTTGAACCGACGACGGATGGCGCGATGGAGGGGGCAAGAGGCGTCGAGATCGGCGCAGACTACACGCTGCTTCCGAATGTCGTGCTCTCTGCGAAGTATTTCCGCGGCAAGGATCTCTACGCGCGCTATCTTGGCTCGGACAAGGACAGGGTATCGAAGATCTTCGGCCGCGTCGAGTTCTTCTTCTAAACGATTTCCATTTGGTCAACTTCCTTCTACCTATGAAAGCCTCTCCCGCCGCGCGGGGGAGGCTTTTCGCACGCCTCTTGACCCGTGCTCCATTCTGCGCTATAACGATAGAAAGGAGATGAATGTATGATCCCGCCCCGCTCGAAACAACGCCTCGCCGCGCTCCTCCTCGCCGCCCTCTTCCTCCTGCCGCAGGGGACGCTCTCTGCACCGAGCCGCGCGGAGGAATATGGCATTGTCATGACAGACGATGCGAAACAGCTCTACATGCGCGAGAAAATGCAGGCGTTCTATCGCGGTACGGCGGAGACGTCTCCGCTCACGCTCCCCGAGGGATGGACAGCGGAGCACGAGGTGCTCGGCGGTGTTCCGGTTGACTGCTATCGGCCCGCTCGCGCCGCACATCCGCGCCTCCTGCTGCAGCTGCACGGCGGTGGCTATATCATGCGGCTCGGCGACGTGCATCGAGCACTCGCCCTGCGGCAAGGTAGGTTGATGGACGCCTCGGCGGTCTACTGCGTGGACTACCGCATTGCGCCCGCCCATCTCTACCCCGCCGCACTGGAGGACGCTGTCCGCGTCTACAGAGCCCTGCTCGCACGCGGCACGCGCGCGGAGGACATCGTCCTCGTCGGGGACTCGGCGGGCGGCAACCTCGCGCTCGCGCTTGTCCTCGAACTGCGGGCGCACGATCTCCCACAGCCCGGCGTGATCGCGCTCGCCTCGCCGTGGGCGACGATGGAGCACCGCGCGGGCACGTCGCGCACGACGAATGCCGATGCTGACTGCGTCCTCGGCAGGGGAACGCCGCTCTACCCGCTGCTCCAGACGGGCGACTACAGCGGCGGTGCATTCGCGCGCAGTGATCCGCGCCTCTCGCCGCTCTATGCCGACCTCAGGGGACTGCCGCCCCTGCTCATCCAGACAGGCGGCAGCGAGGTGTTCCGCACGGAGGACGAGGAGCTCGCGGCGCGCGCGGCGGCGTGCGGCGTCCCCGTGGCGCTCACCGTCTCCCCCGGTATGCCGCATGACTTTGCCCTGATCTTCCCTGAGCTCGCAGACAGCAGCGCGTCTTTGCAGGAGATCGCGGATTTTGTTGAGAAATATATGAAGGAAGATCGTCCCCGTCTGCTCCTGCGCGGCGAAGATGATGCTGTGCCAGAAAGTGAGGTGCCCCATGAATAAAGCGGATTTTGTCGCGCAGATTTCTGCCGCAGTGGAGGAGTTTCTCCGCGCACATCCCCGGGAGAGATTTTACGCGCTGGCGTTTGACTGCAATACAGAGTATGCAGAGTTTCTTGTCGGGATGAACACAGAGGAGGCGTTCCAAAAGACGCTGATGGAATACCAAGAGGGTGGCGCGAGCGATCGCACGGATGCGTCTGCCGTCGCAAATCTGCGCTACAATCCCGGCGACTGGATGTATACGGATATCGCAGAGGCAGAACTGTTCGACGAAGATGAACTCATCGCGCTCTATCAGGACAACATGGAGAAGCAATGCGCCGATATGCGCCGGCTATGCGAGGAGATTTTAGCGGATTTCCGCCAAACAGATACGTTCCGAAACATACCGAAAACAGCGGATTTTGTCTCATACTGCATCGACCATGATGAGGATCCTGCCGATGCACTGGCGCGATGCCGCTGAATTGACGGACACTGTCCGCATCCGTACGCAAATATCGCGCCAAAAGACCGAGGCTGTTATCCCTTGACAGTAATTATATAATAGAGAAAATACTTATCATAGGAAGGGGATCGAATGCGAAAGGAACGATTTAATATCACAGGCATGACCTGTTCGGCGTGCTCGGCGCGGGTCGAGCGCACGGTGGCGAAAATGACAGGAACGGCGGATGTCTCCGTCAATCTCCTCACAAATCGTATGAGTCTCACCTATGACGAGAACGTCACGAGCCCCGCCGCCATCATCGCGGCGGTGGAGGAGGCGGGCTACGGTGCGAGCGTCAAGGGCGCATCCGCTGCGAAACAGGCGCAGACTGCCGCCCCCGCCTACGGGGGACAGGGCATCGCCCGCCGCCTCATCGAGGAGATCATCGCGGCGGCACGCCGCGAAGGCAGGAAGATCGTCCCCGTCTGCTCCTACGCGGCGAAGATGATGCAGGGGAAGGACGAATACAGCGATGTGCTGGCACGATCGTCCATCGAATGACCAATAGAAATATGGGGGGATGTACGAAGCTGTCGCTTCGTACATCCCCCCATTGATCGTTCGGGAGACACGGATTCCCTCGTCGTCTCAGTACGTCGTCTTCCAGATCATCTCCTCAACAGCGGCTTTGACATCCGTCACCGATCGACGGTTCAGCCCCTGCTGCACCGCGCACGTTGCGACAGCAACCGCAACGGCGGCAGAGAATTCCACGAGACGCGCAACGGGCGGAATGACCGCCGCCCCCTTTTCCTCCGGCGTGAGGAACGCCCCCAGTGCATGAGCAGCGGCCGAGATCATCTCGTCTGTCACGAGGCGCGCATCGACCGCCATGCTTCCGAGCCCGAGCCCCGGGTAGATGAGCGCGTTGTTCGCCTGCCCGATCGTGTAGGTCGTCCCGCGATAGGCGACGGGATCACGCGGTACCCCCGTTGCAACCATTGCACGGCCATCCGACCAGCGGATGAGATCCTCTGCCGTCGCCTCGGCAAGCTCCGTCGGATTGCTGAGGGGGAAGATGATCGGATGCGCACACCACGTTGCCATCCCACGCACAATTGTCTCCGTGAATGCCCCCGGCATCGTCGATGTGCCGACGAGGATCGTCGGGCGCACCGCCATCACGGCAGCCGTGAGCGTCGTGAGTGACTCCGCATGGTCAAACTCGCTGCGTTTTCGTGCAAACGGCTTTTGCTCCGGCGTCAAATCTCCCATATCGCCAAAGAGGAGCCCCTGCTTGTCCACGAGGTAGAATCGGCTGCGCGCCTCCTCCTCGCTGAGCCCCTGCTCCACCATCTCGCGGCAGACACGGGCGGCAATGCCCGCCCCCGCCGTGCCCGCGCCGAAACACATATATCGCTGCTCCGTGAGCTTCTCATCGTTGATCTTCATCGCACCGAGCAGCCCCGCGAGTGTGATAATGCCCGTCCCCTGACAATCGTCATTAAAGACGGGGTAGGTCTTTTGGTAGCGGCGCAGAACGGGCGCAGCGTTCGAACGGCCAAAGTCCTCGAAGTGGAGGTAGAGCTGCGGAAAGAGCCGTTCTGCCGTCTGCACAAAGGCATCAATGAAGTCATCGTATGCCTTGCCGCGCACACGTGTGTGGCGGTTGCCGAGGTAGAGCGGATCCTGCAGGAGACTCTCGCGGTTCGTCCCGCAGTCGAGCATGACAGGAAGAACCGTGGTGGGATCGATCCCCGCCGCTGCCGTATACACCATGAGTTTTCCGACGGCAATATCCGCCCCGTTCGTCCCCCAGTCGCCGATCCCGAGAATTCCCTCGGCATCCGTCGCAACGATGAGCCGGATGGAACGCCCCTGTGCCGCCGTACGCAGCGTCTCCTCAATCGCCTCGGGATGGTCGATGGAGAGATACGCCGTCTCCTGCGGATTGATAAATTGTTCGCTGTACTGCTCGATGCTCTCGGCGATCACGGGATCGTAGACAATCGGCATGAGCTCGACGATGTGCTGCCGGAACACGTAGTAAAAAAGACGGCGATTCCGATTGAACACATCCATCAGGAAACGTCTCTTTTCGATGCCGGAGGTCTTGCGATCCATCTCCCGATAGATGCGTGCCGCCTGCTCATCGATCGTATCGATATGCGGCGGCAGAATTCCAACCAGACCATACGCTGCCCGTTCCTCCTGCGTAAACGCCGTTCCTTTGTTCCGGAACGGATCGTTCAGCAGTTCATACCCCATTTTTTCCATAGATACCTCCATTTCCATATCAAATGTACACGGGTTCCCCCTCCTCATCGGACGGACACAACACGTACCCCGACTGCTTGGAATATTCGACGAAAGTAATGATTCTCCTTCCCTCTCGCACGACTCCTTGCGGAGCTTTGCGTTCGCGGAGGGGAGCACAAGCCACCACAATATATGTGATGAACCCAATTTTATGGTTTTTTTGCATGATTATGGAGCGATACTTGACAGTAATTATATAATAGAGAAAATACTTATCACAGGAAGGGGATCGAATGCGAAAGGAACGATTTAATATCACAGGCATGACCTGTTCGGCGTGCTCGGCGCGGGTCGAGCGCACGGTGGCGAAAATGACAGGAACGGCGGATGTCTCCGTCAATCTCCTCACAAATCGTATGAGTCTCACCTATGACGAGAACGTCACGAGCCCCGCCGCCATCATCGCGGCGGTGGAGGAGGCGGGCTACGGTGCGAGCGTCAAGGGCGCATCCGCTGCAAAAAAGGCGCAGACTGCCGCCCCCGCCGCTGCGCGGGCAGGAAACGCGGAGGACGACGCGGCAGACAAAGCCACCCGAGCGATGCGCACGCGTCTCCTCATCTCCATTCTCTTTCTCGTGCCGACCGTCGCTATCTCGATGAGCCATACGTTCGCGGCGTGGGGCATCCCCTACGCGCCCGCCTTTATGGATATTTTCTGGGGCGCGGAGAATGCGCTGACCTTTGCGCTCGTACAGTTTCTGCTCATTCTGCCGATCATGTATGTCAATCGTGCATATTATGTCAACGGTTTTCGTAATCTCCTGCACGGAGCACCAAACATGGACAGCCTCGTCGGCATCGGCTCGATGGCGTCCGCCCTCTTCGGTGCATTTGCGATGCTGCGCATGAGCTACGGTCTGGGGCATGGCGACCTCACTCTCACCGCGGAGTACGGTACGAATCTCTACTTTGAGTCGGCAGGCATGATCGTCACCCTCATCACGGTCGGGAAATATCTGGAGGCGCGCGCCAAGGGGCAGACGACGGACGCCCTGCGCGCGCTGATGAAGCTCGCGCCGCAGGAGGCGACCGTCCTCCTCGACGGGGTGGAGCTGACTGTCCCCGTCAGTGCCCTCGCCGCAGGCGATACCATCGTCGTACGTCCCGGCGCACGCATTCCCGTGGACGGCACGGTCACGGAGGGCACGACGAGCGTCGATGAGTCCGCCGTCACGGGGGAGTCGATGCCCGTCAGCAAGGCGGCAGGGGATACGGTCACCTCGGGTACGCAGAACATCGAGGGGACGATCCGATTCACCGCGACGCGCGTCGGCGAGGATACGACCATCCACCAGCTCATCCGTCTCGTGGACGAGGCGGGTGGGTCAAAGGCGCCGATCGCACGTCTGGCGGATCGCGTCGCGGGGGTATTCGTCCCCGTGGTGATCGCCATCGCGCTCCTCGCGGGCGGCATCTGGCTCATGATGGGGGCGACGGTGGAGTTTGCATTCTCCATCACGATCTCCATTCTCGTGATCTCCTGCCCGTGTGCATTGGGGCTCGCGACCCCCGTCGCCATCATGGTCGGTACGGGACGCGGAGCGGCGCACGGCATCCTCATCAAGTCGGGCACGGCACTGGAGACGGCGGGCGGCATCGACACCGTCCTCATGGACAAGACGGGGACGCTCACCGAGGGGCGTCCGCAGCTCACGAGTATCCGCCCCGTCGGCGTCACGGCGGACGAGCTGACGGCACTCGCTGCCGCCCTTGAGGCGGGCAGCGAGCACCCCATCGCGGCGGCGATCACGGCGTATGCGGCGGCACAGGGGCAGAGCATCCCCGCCGCGACAGACTTTCACGCGGTATTCGGCAAGGGCGTGCGCGCCCGCGTGAATGGTGCGGACTGCGCGGCGGGCAATACAGCACTCCTCACGGAGCTCGGCATCGCCCTGCCCCCCGCCATCGAGACGGTACGTGCCGAGATGGCGTGGCGCGGTGAGACGGCACTCATCGTCGTCCGTGCGGGACAGATCATCGGGCTCCTCGGTGTCCGCGACGCGGAAAAGCCGACGAGCACGGCGGCGATCGCCCAGATGAAGGCGATGGGGCTCACCCCCGTCATGCTCACGGGCGACGACGCACGCACGGCGCGCACGATTGCCAATCAGCTCGGCATCACGGAGGTGATCGCCGGTGTCCTGCCAAAGGATAAGCAGGAGCACGTCAAGAGGCTGCAAACTGAGGGACACCGTGTCGCCATGATCGGTGACGGTGTGAATGACGCGCCCGCCCTCGTGCAGGCGGATCTCGGCATCGCCATCGGCGCGGGCACGGACGTCGCCATCGAGAGTGCGGACGCTGTCCTCGTACGGAGCGACCTCCTCGATGCGGTCAGTGCGATCCGCCTGTCGCGCAGTGTCATGCGCAACATCAAGGAGAACCTCTTCTGGGCGTTCTTCTACAACGTCATCGGCATCCCGCTCGCGGCAGGTGTGCTCTATCCTGCGTTCGGCATCAAGCTCTCGCCCATGATCGGGGCGGCGGCGATGAGCCTGTCGAGCATCTGCGTCGTCCTGAACGCCTTGCGCCTGCGCTTTTTCTCCATCACGAAGGAGACGGCGGAGCGCACGGAGTCAGCCCCCGCCGCACCGACGATCGCCCCCATCGACGGGGACGGCGCGCCGGACGCACCGTCCCCATCCATCACCAATCACGCGGCAGAATCTGCCGCCGACAGAAAGGAAGCAACGACCATGGAAAAGACCATTCACGTCAAGGGCATGACCTGCCCGCACTGCGTCAAGCACGTCACGAAGGCACTCAGCGGTATGGACGGCGTCACGGACGTTGCCGTCAGCCTTGAGGCGGGCACGGCGACCTTTAAGACGAGCCGCGACATCCCCGACAGCGCGTACGCAGCCGTCCTCGACGACGCGGGCTACGAACTGGGCTGAGCGCAGAGGACATACACAAGAAAATAAACGGTCATGCGGGAACATCTCCTGCATGACCGTTTATTTTATGATGTTTTTTATATCCCTGCCCGCGTAAAAGATACGAACAATCGTAACAACACCACCGATTTCATCAATACGATAAAAGATACAATAATGATCCACCGGCATCTGGCGCATTCCCCGTGATGCCCAAGGCTCCCAGTCCACAGCTCGATATCGCTGTGGAAACGTGCCGAGTGCGCGGATCGCATATCGAATCCGCTCCGTCTGTGCCCGTGCAGTTTCTTCCACCATCAACTCAAATGCAATATAGCGATAGATGGCACGTAAATCATCATAAGCGGCAGGAGAATACTGCACCCGATAGCGGCTCATGCGCCAAATTCCTGCCTCAATGCGGCATCTACTTCATCTGGCGACATTCCCCGCCCCGTCTCCAGTGACGCCATGCCCTTTGCAAGTGCCGTATCCAGAGAGGCACGGCTCATGCTGCCCATGGCAACGGGACGATGAACCGATGCGCCCCATTTTTCCATCGATTCTGCCGGCGGATTCAACGCCATCGCATGTGACATCGCCTACACATCCTTTCCTAACGGAGCACGGATCAGTGCTGCACCGTCATATTCGCGTCTCTTTTTCGCACTTCAGCGAAAAATATATATCTCTCCGAGGGACGATTCGATCAGGATTCCCTTATTTCCTCCATTGTACCAGTTCTCTCTCCTCTTGACAATCATTTGTCTTGGTGCCCCGACATTTACAAATGGCGTGATTTATCTTACAATAAGAGAATTAAGGAATCGCTGATAAAACAGTCTCTCAGATTGGCGTAGATTTTTTGTCCGATTGAGGCAGCAAACCGGACGCATAGCGAGGGCTATGTGGAGGATTTGCTAACGAAAAGCGGGCGAAAAAGATACGTCAAGATGGCTGTGCCGAATTTATCAGTGCTTCCTTAAATGACAGACATGGGCAAGGTGATAGGATTGATGGAGCAGAGCATCGGCGCGTCACGGCGCGCGGTTTTTCTCGCAGGCGTGCATGACGGCGTCCCGATTGCACTCGGCTATTTCGTCGTGGCGTTTACGCTCGGGATTCTCGCCAAGACGGCGGGTCTGACGCCGTGGCAGGGCTTTCTCACGAGTTTTGTCAATCTCGCGTCGGCGGGTGAGTATGCGGGTTTTACGGTGATCGCGGCACAGGCACCCTATCTTGAGATCGCGGTGCTGACCCTTGTCGCGAATGCGCGTTACTTCCTCATGTCGGCAGCGCTCACGCAGCGGTTCGCGCCCGAGACCTCCCTCCTCCACCGCCTCGCCGTAAGTTTCGGCGTGTCCGACGAGATCTTCGGCATCACGGTGGCGCGCGGCGGCATGGTCGATCCCTACTATAACTATGGTGCCATGGCGATTTCCGTCCCTGCTTGGGCGATCGGCACGTCGGCGGGCATCCTCGCGGGAGGTATTCTGCCGGCGGCGGCGCTCTCCGCGCTCTCGGTCGCGCTCTATGGGATGTTCGTCTGGGTGATTCTCCCGCCCGCAAAGAAGAGCCGCCCCATCGCGGGGATGGTCAGTGTGAGCTTCGCGCTCTCGCTCGCGGCGACGTACGCCCCCATCACGTGTGAGCTCTCGGGCGGCACGCGCACGATCATCCTGACGCTCCTCATCGCAGGGGTCGGCGCGTGGCTGTTCCCCATCACGGAGCGGAAGGAGGATGCCGATGCGTGACGTATGGATCTACATCGCGGTCATGAGCATCGTGACCCTCGCCATCCGCCTCATCCCGCCGCTCGTCCTGCGCAGCGAGATCAAGAGCCGTTTCGTCCGCTCGTTCCTGTTCTACGTCCCCTACGTGACGCTCGCCGTCATGACCTTTCCCGCCATCGTGCTCGCGACGCGCACCCCTCTGGCGGGCGGCGCGGCGTTCGTCTTTGCCCTCTTTCTCGCGTGGAACGGCGCGAGTCTCTTTCGCTGTGCGGCGGGGGCGAGCATCATGGTCTTTGTGGTCGAGGGGCTTGTGATCGGCTTTTAGGGACACACTGCGCCCTTCGATGAAGAAATTTTGTAACATTTTATTTATTTTAAGAAATCGTTGATAAAATGATAGACGAGAAACTGTATTAGGAGAAAGGAGGCGAGGGATGTCCATCGCGTTTGACTGCTGGTCCGGCATCATCATCGGCGGGGTGCGCTACATCATCGTGGAAAAGATCTGCTACCGCGAGCAGAAGGGGAGCGACACATGGACGGAGTACGGGCTCACCCTAGAGGAGGACAAGGACAGTGAGGCGCGCATGTGGCTGAGCATCAGCGAGGACGGCGCGGAGTGCACGCTCTCCACGCCCGTCGCGCGTGTCGTGCCGGCGAAATCCTACCGTCTGATCGACACGGGGATCGAGGTCGTCACGAGCGCACTCGGCGATACGGAGGCCTCGTACGGCGATTGTGCGACCTACGAGCAGTACGAGATTGACGACAATCAATACTTCTTCCTTGAGGACTGGGACGGGTCAAAATACGGGTCGCGCGGGGTGAAAATCGATGCGCACATCATTCAGACCTTTGATCCCGGTCCCAAAAAGCGCCGCGGGTACTTTACCAAGAAACAAAAGGCCATCATAACGAAGATACTCTCCAGCACTTCTGCATGGGGGGTGGCCATCCTTTTCTTCGTCATCTTTTCTGATATCGACCTGGACATCGACACTGTCCACAGTCTGCGCCGTACGTTCGGCTTCCCGTATGCACTCCATGAGCGCCTCTCGGACGCGCCATACTACACGGAGGAGCCGGCGGAGGGGGATACACAGGTCTACCGCGCCAGTATCGACAAGAACGCCGCCGCCCTCGATCTCATCGAGGGGCTGGACGGATACGTGGATGAGATCGCCGAGAGTGACACGGATGCGCCGCAGCAGCTGATTTTCCTCCGCGCGAAGGCAGAGACGCTGCAGATCTCCGATGATGGCGAGGGAAAGGCGCGCATTGTCGTCTCACACGCGCCGCTGCCCGCAGATCGCGTGGCGTCGGTGACCGCCCGCACGCTCGGCCACTATGCCGAGACGGTGCGCGGGTGGAGTGAGACCGGCCGCCGTGGTGTTGTCGAGCCCGGCCCGAATGAGGGTTCCCTGCCGCTCCCACGATCCATCTATGCACCGCCGCCGAAAACGCCGCCTGCCGCCCCCGCCGCCCATGCGTCCACAGCTGCGCCCTCTGATGCGGCAGCGGCACAGGATAAGTCATCTATCATGACACGCGCCGAATGGATTGAGAAAATGCAGGCGGCGTCCGAGGGGACAGCGGTAAAGCCGTCCCTGCATCTCGTACATTAAGGAATCGCTGATGAACTCAGCACCGCCATCTTAACGCATCTTTTTTGCCCGCACTTCGTCGGCAAATCCTCCACAGAGCACCACTCTGCGTCCGGTTTGCCTCCTAGTTCGGACGAAAAAATCTTCGCTAACCTGACGGACTTCATTTCATCAGCGATTCCTTAGGGAATCGCTGATAAACCGCCGTCCACTGACGATAGGAGAACCGCTATGATAGATCTGTCCACCCTCTTGCTCACCGCGTTCTATGCGCTCTTTGGCATCCTGCTGATGATCGTCTCCAACACGATCATGGATTTCTTTGTCCCCGGCGATTTCGCTGCTGAGATCAAGCGCGGCAACTGTGCTGTCGCGTGGCTCTCCGCCGGCTCCTTCATCGGCATCGGGCAGATCCTGCGTGCCGTGATCCTCTCCCCCTCCTATGACGCCATCCCGCCCGACTTCGTGCAGGGCGTCTTGCTCAGCATCGTCTACGCGGCGGTCGGCATCGTGTTCTTCGTTCTCGGCTTCTTCATCATCAAGATGTGGCATCGGAAGTACGCACTCGCCGAGCAGATCATGCGCGGCAACACGGCAGCGGGCATCTTCCTCTTTGGCGTATTCGTCGGGCTCTCCCTCGTCATCAGCGGAGCAGTGCACTAAGGAGCGGGCGCATGGAAAATATGGGACGCAAGGCTGCCATCCTCGCCGCTGCCGTCGCGGCCGTCGGTGCTCTGGGGGCAGGGTATTACTATCGTAACGACATCATATATAAAGTATGCGACATCGTACATCCCGAATGGAATGAGGGCGAGGCACGTCTCAAGGATGATCTCGACCGCCGCTGCAGCCTCCTCAACAACGGCGACGGCACGGAGACCGTGCTCTACGACAATGATACGGCGGTGACCTTCCGGCGCGACGAGGGCGGCGACCTCGTCTGGCTGTACGGCACGGCGAGCATGATCGCCCCTCTGGCAGCAAACTACTTCGCCTTCCACGGGTTCTCCTACCCCGGCGGTCACATGGAGCTCGCACAGATGACCTACCGCATCGACGGGACGCTCACGCCGCTGCCCGAGACCAGCCCCATACGGTCGGGCCGGCATCATCGCACAACGGTCATCAATAGCGGCGGCGGCCGCGGAGGAAACAGCGACAACGACAACTACGAGCGGAACAAGAGCCGCCGCATCAAGGACATCAGCAAGCAGTCCGGCTTTGGACGGGCAGGCATCCGCTCCTCCTCGGGAGCATCATGATGCATCCAGCCACCTATATAGATCAGCTCGATCCTACGATTTTCCCCTTTATCCAATACGCCGACTATGCAGATCGCTACCCCACACATACGGTGCAGGCGTTCCCAGCATCATTCTATGAGGAGATGCGTACGGCATCGGCCGGGCTGTTCCGCGTCTTCTGCAAGGCCGCCGAGGTGCTCCAGCGTGCACCGAACGACTTCGCACGCGCGATGGATATGCCGCGCGAGATCCTGCCCTATCTGCACACGGTGAACGCCTTTCACCTGCCGACGTGGCTCTCGCGGTTCGACTTCGTCCTCGACGAGGCGCAGCAGCTGCACATGGTGGAGATCAACGCCGATACCCCGTGCTTCGTCATCGAGTCCTTCTACGCGAACGGTGTCGCCGCCGCATACGACGGACGCCGCGACCCAAACGAGGGGACGGAGGCGCAGCTGCGCAGCTTCCTCACGGAGGTGCACAACCGTCTCTCCTCCCCCCTCGCCGATCTCGGACGGCGCGCGCTCACGCGGCGGCCATTCGTCTTCTCTGCGTTCGACGACTACCCCGAGGATCTCGGGACGACGCTCTACCTCATGCGGCTCATGCAGGAGGGTGTCCCCCACGGCGACATCCGCTTTCTCTCGTTCTATGATCTCGCAATCGACGAGCGCGGCATCCCACTAGAGGACAACGCATACGCATCAGCACTCTATCGTCTGCATCCGATGGAGATTCTCGTGGACGAGCGCACGGAGGATGATGCACCGCTCGGGACGATGTTCCTTGATCTCTACCGCGCAGGCAGCTTTGCCATGATGAATCCGCCCGAGGCGATTCTCCTGCAGAACAAGTCCTTTATGGCACTGGTCTACGCGCTCGCACGCACGGGGCAGCTCTTGACGCCCGAGGAATGTGCTCTGGTAGAGCGTTACCTCACGCCGTCCTATTTCGAGGACGATTTCGATGCGCTGCGGGACGGCACATACATCCGCAAGGAGATTTGGGGACGCGAGGGAAAGAACGTCCGCCTCGTCGAGAAGCACGGCGGATGCGAGGAGATGGTCTACGAGCGGCAGCCCGACAGCCCCGAGGAGATCATCTGCCGCGCGAGCAAGAAGGCAATGTATCAGGACTTCGTCCGTCAGCCGCGCTTTACGCATACGGTCGACTCGGGCAGCCTCACAGGCTGTCTGACGCTCTCGTGCTTCATGCTCTTCGGTGCGCCGTCCGCCGTGGGCGCACGATTCTCCCCCGAGGAGATCGCGGGGACGGAGGCTTTCTTCGTCCCATTGGTCATCGCATAGCAAAAGGGGAATAGGCAAATCGCCTATTCCCCTTTTCGATCATCTGTGCTATCATATAGATAACGGCTGATGAGGGTCGGTCTCCCGCAAGGGAGGTGATGTGCGTGACGCTTTACGAAAAGCTATCGCTTGTGCTCGCAGCGGCAACGCTGGTTAGCAGCATCATTTCTATTCTGCTCAATCTTTAGTTGACAGAAAAAAGAACCGCCCGCGGTTCGCAGCGGCTCCTTCTTCAAGTTGAAAAAACACTAGAGGAGTGACCGGCGCAACCACTCATCAGCCGCTCCTTTATATCTCTATTATAGGTTTCGGCGAAGAAAAAGTCAACCGAGACCTTTTGCTTCTGGAGAATCGCGGCTCAAATGAGGTCTTCCATATTGGCATAGATGGCAGCAAGGGGCAGTTGCACGAAGCTAAACACTTCGTGCAACTGCCCCTTGCTTAACAAAAATCGGACGAAAAGAATGGGGCGAGATCGCTCGTGCCATAGTTATCCATACGTCCTAACGTCTGTATCGCTTTTCAGAAGCTGTATTCCACACCTACCTCAAACCTGCGTCCCGGCCCAGAATACCAAGCTTTATTGGGATCCAATTCATAGCTCTGTTCCGTATAAAGGCGGTTGAACAGGTTATTGCACTTAACAAAGAAGTTGACCTCTTCGATTGGACGGTAATTCATGCCCACATCAAAGAGCCAGAACGTATGATAGTCTGCCGCTCCGGCACTGGTATTGCTGCGCGCCTGTGCACCGCTTCGCGATCCGGCTTTTGCGATAGAGGCACGCGCTGTCAGATTGCCGTTGAATTTTCCTTTTTCATAGTCAACCCCAATGTTCCAAGCACTGCGCGGAACACGCTCATTGACTGTCGCGATGCCCTTACCTGATACCGCCTCTACGTATGTGTAGGTATAGGCGGCATTGGCCGTCCATCCACCACCTAAATAGGTTTTCAGCTGAAGATCAAATCCCTTGGCGTTTTCCTCGCCATAGTTCGCGTAAGCCCCCGTTTGTCCACTGATCGGAGCAATCTTGCCGGAATCAAAGCCAAATGCATCCTTTGTCCAGCGACGGAAGAGTTTCATAGAGCCAACAGTGCGCGGATTAAACCGATAATTCACTCCTGCCTCCACCGCTGTCCCCGTCGAGGCCTGCAGATTGGGATCGCCATATCTCGGGCTGAACAGCTGAGACATATACGGTGCGATAAAGAAGCGTTTATAGCCCACGAAATAATTCAGCCGTTTTTTCACGGTGTGCCCCAAGGTAATACTGGGCAGCCAAGAGCTGCCAAAACGGGAATTATGATTGTACCTTAGGCCATAAGAAAGTTCCCAATCGTCGCCAAACGTGAAGGTATCATGCAGATAGAGTGCCGCTGTGGTGATATCCTTGCCGGTAAAGATTGTCCCCGCATAGTTATATTCATCCGTCTTATCCCGATACCATTCCCCGCCCGCCACTAATTGGTGATGCTTACCGAGGCGGAAGTTGAACTGATCGCTCACGCCGATCGTACTGTAATGGTAGATGGCCGGAGCAGTATACGCTGATGCTGTATGTTTCCTTTGCCAAGCCAATTCATCCTGCCGATACTGATACCGAAAGACCGACAGCTGATTCTCCGCATGATCACCAATCTTCTGCCGATAATTAATATTTAGCTTATTATTGTGCTTTCTGCCGGTATTGTACTGACCCCACCGTTTGTCCTTGATCAAATCGCTCCAGCCGCCGGTAGGGCGCACATAGTCCGATGTGTATGTTTGATAAACTACGTTTACATCCGCAGTATCCCCAAAGCGTTTGCCAATTTTGTAGGTATTATTTGTGGAATGGAGCTGATCGACGATCTCTCTTCCCCAGCCGTCCTTATAGTTATCCGTTTTCTTCTTTTGGAGGCTGATGTCCCAATAAAAGTCATCCTTGTGCCCGTGATGTGCAAGATTATACTGCTCTTTTCCAAAACTGCCCCGCAATGCTGAGAGTGTCGTTTGCATTTTCTCTTTTGACGGATCCCGCGTGATGATATTGATAACGCCGCCTACAGCATCTGCACCGTACAGCGTAGACGCAGAACTCTTTAAGACCTCGATGCGTTCAATCGAGGCCATATTGGAAAGCTCGGCCATCGGCATTTTGCCATACGTTCCCGAACTTCCATTGATATTGGCTCGTACCCCATCGATGAGAACCACGACATGATCTGTGCCATTGAGCATCAGGCCGTTGGCGCTGTAAGTTTCTCCCGAGTTTCCGTAGATGGGAACCGATACACCCGGCACATCCCGCAGTGCTTCCTGCACACTGGTATAATGCCGCTTTTCAATCATGTCTCGCGTGATAACATTGATATTGGCGTTTGCCTTAAAGGCCTTCACTGGAGTACGCGTTGCCGTGACTACGGTATCACCCATGATATGTTCTTCTATCGCCTCGGTCTGTCCATTCGCCGAGGCATCCTCCGGAGCTGCTTCCGCAGCCAAGGGACAAGAGGTAAGCAGCGACAGCGATACCGCCATACAGAGTTGTTGCTTCCTATTCATGTACGTCTCCTCCCATAACTTGCCTTTCATCTACATCATCTCTGCCAAAAGCAAAGCGCCTCTCCTGCAAAGCAGAAAAGGCGCATAAGAGCAGAACGAAAAATCCCGGCTACTTCGCCGGGATTCTTGCATTCGTGCAGCTAAAGAAGAAGCGCCGTGCGACGTTTCTCCAAATCCCCTTCCCATCACTCGCAGGTCAAATGGCGATTGTCAATCAGGCAGTTCTCCTGGCTCCAGTTCATCGCTCACCTGCGCCTTCCCAAGGCATTCGCCCCAGTGACATTCCTTGCAGGGTTGCTCACTGCTACAGTGGCGGGACCGCTCCGGCTTACACCGGATTCCCTATTAAGTCTTATGACACCTGATTCAACGATATGAAATTACTATGAAAGGATAGCATTGATTTGTTCTTATGTCAAGAACATCATACGAATAGAGCTTTATCACGGCTCATTTTTCGTTTCATTGATTATCGCATCACAAAAGAGGAATAGGCTCGCCTACTCCTCTTTTCGATCAAAAAGAACCTGCCAAATATTAGGTAACGAAGGCTCCTTCTTCAAGTACTGAAGATATAGGGAGAGACCGACGTTCCCACGCGTCAGTCACTCTTTTCTATCCCTATTATATTCTACCCACAAAAGCCTGTCAAGTGCGCTCGCTGCGCTGCCCTAGATAGCTCCCCGCGAGAAAGAGGACGAGGGAGGCGGTGATGCCGACAGAGATCGGATGCAGGCCGAGCGGTTTGATCCCGAGTGCCATCGCAGCGCAGTAGATGACCGTGCCGCCCGCCATCGCGGCGAGCGCGCCCGTACGGTTTGCCCAGCGCGTAAAGAGGCCGAAAACGAGCACCCAGAAGAACGCCGTCTCTAGGCCACCGAACGCGAACATATTGATGAGCCAGATGAGCGATGGTGGCGACACCGCCAGGATAAAGACGATCACGCCGAGCACGGCAGTAACCCCCATGGAGAGACGGCGCAGCCGCTCCTCGGGAACGTCCCTGCCGTGCTTTTGTGCGTGGTGGAGGTAGACGTCCTTCACCACGGCGGAGGACGCAACGATGAGTACGCCCGAGATGGTTGAGATGGAGGCGGCGAGCGGCCCGATGATCGCAAAGCCGAGCAGCTCCGGCGGCATGACGTGCGCCATGAGCTGCGGGATCACGCTGTCGACGCCCCCGAGTGCCTTTGCATCCACGCCGAGCACGCCGCGCCCAAGCACGCCGACGAGGTTGACGGCGATATTCATAAAGGCAATAACCACCGTCCCGATGATCATGGCGCGGTGCATATCACGGCTGCTGCGGTAGCTGATGCCGCGCACGACGGACTGCGGCAGGGCAATGGTGAGCGCCCCCACGAGCAGCCACTGTGAGACATAGAGCGAGATGGGCATACGCCCCTCCGCGGTCGGGGTCAGCATCGCGGGATGCGCCGTACGTAGATTTTCCAAAATCGCAGCGAATCCGCCGCCCGCCGCGAGGACGTAGTAGAACAGCAGGACGATGCCGAGCATCATCACGATCGCACAGCAGGTGTCGGTGAGCGCAACCGCGCGGAACCCGCCGATCGAGGTGTAGATGACGACCACGATACCAAAGAGCACGAGCCCCAGCTCGTAGGAGTAGCCCGTCACCGCGGCGAAGAGCTGCGCGCCGCCCACGAACTGTGCGACCATCGAGGCGGCGAAAAAGAGAACGATCACGAACGCCGCGACTGCCGCGAGCGCGTCTGACCGATAGCGGTGGCGGATGATATCCACGATGGTGACCGCGTGAATCCGCCGTGCAAGCCGCGCGACGCGCGTCCCGAAGATACCGAGCACGAGGAATATCGTCATGGTCTGAATGACCGCCATGTAGATCCAGCCGAAGCCGATCTCATACGCCATGCCGGGACCGCCGACGAAGGAACTGACCGAGCTGTAGGTCGCGACCATCGTCATCGCGAGCACGAAGCCGCCGAGCGACTGCCCGCCGACGAAGTAGTTTGAGAGGAAGCCGCCCGCCGCACTCTGCCGCCGCACGTAGAAACCAAGCGCGAGCATCCCCGCCATAAAGCCGAGGAGCGGCAGGAGTACCATGAGATTCCCGTTCATCGCCGCGCCCCCTCTCCCGCCTCATCGTCGAGGGGAATATCCTCTGCCGTATGCGCGAGATAGACGGCGAGCACCGCGCCCGTGACGAGCACGCCGACCGACGACGTAACCGCCCAGAGCGGCAGTCCCATGACCGTCATGGGGACGGCAGACAGCCCGAATCCGAGTACGATCCAGATGAGCGCAAAGAGTACGCCCACTGCCGCAGTACGCCTCGCCTCGCGGCTGATGGCGTCTGCCCTTGTTTCATCCTGCATGATGAACCTCCTATGAAATTGAATACTATGCGCCGTATCCCAGATGCGAGGCAGTCGCCCCATGGATATGGCAGATATGCCGTCACGCGGAACAGCGCCTGCGTGCGGCACGGGTTTTATCTTAACACATCTCATTTCCCCGTGCAAATTACTACGCGACAATTCTCCTTTGTACTTCCATCTTTTTTTACATTTTCCACGTGTTCTATCGTGAATAAAATATTCTTTTAATTTCAACTCATTTGTTTTATCCAAATTAAATAAATATTAGCGAAACATATTGCCTTATTCCTTCAAAAGGCGTAAAATTATCTTATCATAGGGAAGTATACCATTCTAAGGAGAGAGAGACATGAGCATCAGACTAAAACTGCTGCTGACGGGCATCGTCATGGCCGTCCTCGTCGCCGGAATCTGCATCATCGGCTACATCACGGCGGAGCGCGCCCTCACAGCAAGCATCTCAGGGGAGATCAACGCCGTTCTCGCGAACGAGTGCAGCCAGCTCGACGGGTATCTGCGCGAAAAGGGGAAATTGGCGGACGCAACCGCCAATCTGCTCGAGGAGTTCGTCGATCGTCCCGAACGCCTGGATCAGGCACTGGTGAGCCTCGGTTCCAATGATCCGGAAGTGTTCGACATCGTCAACGGCACGGAGGACAACCACTTTATCGGGTGGGTCGGCGGCGATGCGAGCGATCGGGTCAACCCGCATGACCGCCCGTGGTATCAGCAGGCCGTCAAGACGAGCGGGCTGTCCTTTACCGCACCGTACGAGGACATCACACAGAAGAAGATGATCGTCTCCGCCACACGCTCGTACAGTGATCGCACGGGAGCGCTGCGCGGCGGGGTCTGCGTCGACATCTCGCTCGACACCCTGGGCGAGCGCGTCAAATCACTAAAGTATCACGGTGAGGGCGAGGGCGTTATCGTCTCCTCCGACGGGCTCATCATCGCCTCCTCCGAGGGATACGCTATGAAACGCGCCGAGGACACCTCCGTGCTCAAAGCGCACTTTGCCGAGATGATCCAGAAGAAGAGCGGCTATTTCTCGATGGAGAAGAACGGCGAGGAGCAGATCATCGCCTATGGCACGGTGCCCTCGACGGGCTGGATCGTCGCCATCGCCGTCCCGAAGAGCGTCGCCTTTGCCCAGCTGGAGAGCCTCAAGATGACCTACGGGGTGCTCAGCGTGGTCGGCATTCTCCTCGTCGTCGGCATCATCATCCTCCTGCTCCGCTTTGCCGCGACCATCACGACCGCGACAGAGGCACTCACAGGACACGTCGATGCGCTCGCCCACGGACAGCTGAACCTCCCCGACCTCCCCGTGAACTCGGACGACGAGCTCGGACGGCTCGCCGCGAACTTCAACACAATGGTCGGGAACATCCGCAGTCTCATCCGTCAGGTCGCATCGACCGCCGAGCAGCTTGCCGCCTCCTCCGAGGAGCTGACGGCGGGCGCACATCAGATGGCAGAGTCCGCCACGGAGATCGCGGGCACGGTCTCCTCCGTTGCGACGGGAACGGAAAAGCAGCTCACGACGCTCACGGCAGCGCGTGACAGCATCCACAAGGTATCAGACGACATCGGGGCGATGTCCGCAAAATCCGACGCCGTCGCCGATGAGTCCGCCGCGACCGCCGACGCCGCCAAGAAGGGCGCATCCCTGATGAACGACGCCATGGATAAAATGACTGCCATCGAGCAGAGCGTCCAGCGCTCGGCGGAGGTCGTGGAGAAACTCGGCGAGAGCTCCCAGCAAATCGGTGAGATCGTCGAGACCATCTCCGCCATCGCCGAGCAGACAAATCTCCTCGCACTCAACGCTGCCATCGAGGCGGCACGTGCGGGCGAGACGGGGCGCGGCTTTGCCGTCGTCGCCGAGGAGGTCAGAAAGCTCGCCGAGCAGTCGCGCGACGCCGCCGACCAGATCAAGGAGCGCATCTCCTCCGTCCAGAGCGATACGACGCACGCCGTCAATGCCATGCACACGGGCACTGAGGAGGTGCAGGTCGGTGCGGGCGCGATCCACGCCGTCGGCGAGCAGTTCGACAGCATCATGCACAAGGTCGATGCGATCAATACGGAGATGGCCGCGATCAATGCGGCCATGCAGAACGTCGCTCAAGGCGCAGAGGAGATCGTCCACGCCGCCGGCGAGGCCGACGCCATCTCGCAGACCACGGCGGCGCACATGCAGACCATCGCCTCTGCCTCGGAGAGCCAGTCCGCATCGAGCGAGGAGATCGCCGCTGCCTCACAGGCACTCGCAACCCTCGCCACCGACCTCCAGAATACGACGCAGAAGTTTAGATTCTAAATCCCGCATGAAACAGGGGCTGTTGCGCGAAGTTTGCGACTTCGTGCAACAGCCCTCTTTTCGTAAGAAACAATTGCTTTTCACTGGATTCACGGTATAATAACCACAGAACGACCCCAGACAAACGGCGGTGTCTTTCCGACAAATCGCACCGCAGAAAGGAAGCCCTATGACGGATATCATCGACCTGCACACCCACACCGTCGCGAGCATGCACGCATACAGCACCATCCGTGAGATGGCAACAGCAGCAAAGGAGAAGGGGCTCGCCCTCCTCGGCATCTCCGATCACGCGCCCGCCATGCCCGGGACGTTCCATGAGATCTACTTTCACAACTTCAAGGTGATTGGTCACGCCTCGTACGGCGTCGAGATCATGATGGGCGCAGAGCTGAACGTCATGGATGAGACGGGACGCGTCGATCTCCCCGAAAAGGTGCTGAAAAAGCTGCACTACGGCATTGCGAGCCTGCACGATCTCGTGATCGCCCCCGGCAGCACGGCGGAGAACACGACGGCGCTCGTCGGCGCAATGAAAAATCCCTACGTCAACATCATCGGACACCCCGATAATCCCGCCTATCCTGTGGACTTTGACGCATTGGCGCGTGCTGCCGCGGCGGAGCACGTCCTCATCGAGATGAACAATTCCTCCCACGACCCGCATGGCAGCCGCCCCGGCAGTGATCGACTCGCACGCGATCTGCTCGCCGCCTGCCGCCGTCACGGCGCACATATCCTCCTCGGAAGTGATGCACACATCGACGCAGACGTCGGGGAACACGGCTATACACACGCTATTCTCGAGGAGATCGGATTCCCCGCCGCGCTGGCACTCAACGATGATCCCGCACGGCTAAAGGCATGGCTGACAGAGCGCCGTGCAAAAAATGGCGTGCAGGGCTTAAATTATTTTTCTTAATTGTTTCGATTTTATTGTAATTTATTTTTTATTTATCGTTATTTATTGTTTTCGCGAATAATGTATGCTTCCGCAGCAAAAAGCACCGACCAAGAATCTCTTGATCGGTGCTTTTCTCGTCGCCTCTTACTCCTCGCCCTCACCCCACGAGGTATCCGTGAAGAGATCGAGCGACTCTCCGGGCAGAGCGCGCTGCGCGGAAATCTCGAACGGAATCTTCTGCGTACGCACGCACGCAATAGCGAACATATTGATCGCCGTCGACATATTCATCCCGACCGCACCGCAGAACTGCTCAAAGCTCTTTTTGAGCTCGGCATCCATGCGGATACTGATGCTGGTCTGTGCCATGTATGCCATCCCCTTTACAAGTTCACACTTTCTTCTAAGAATATCATATTTCGTGCGCCGTTGCAATAGGGAGAGCCGCACAGGCACGCAGTTTTCGCAGGAGATTTGCCTTGCTCTTGGAGAGCGCCCCCGCGCTCGTGCCGAGGAGTACCGCGATGCGGCGCAGGGTGAGGTCGCGAAAGTAGTGGAGATCGAGCACCTCCTTCTCCCGCGCCGTGAGACGGTGCATCGCACGCGCGAGGATGTCCTCGGCGAGGAGCCGCTCCTCCGCACGCTCCATCGGACGGTCTGCGGCACACCCGCGCCACAGTTCCTGCCCGTCCGCCTCCTCCTGCGGTGCACAGGTACGCGATCGTCGTCGCAGCTCACGGCGGAACTCCGCGATGAGCGCATGGTGGACGCGCGCCTTGACAAAGCCCGCAAACGGTACGCCCTGCTGCGCGTCGTAGTCGTGCAGTGCCTCAAGAAAGGCGAGCGTGGCGACGTTCTCCGCCTCTGCCGCGAGTGCCGTTCCGCGCAGATACGGCGCATACGCCTCTGCGACGATCAGCCCGCGGTAGCGCGCCGTCATCTCTGCCATTGCCCCCGCCTCACCGCGCACGGCGCGCATGATGACAGCGTCCTCCTCCGCCTTCGTCAGGGGCGCGTGTCTTTGTTTTCCATCGAATGCCATTTGATACTCCTCCTTCAAACATTTGTTTTGTTATCTGGAGTATATCAGCTCGATGGTCGCGCTGCAAAAGCACTATCCGTGTGATGGCAGAAAAAAACCGCAGATTTCTCTGCGGCAGATGTCTTTTCGATGCGTTTTTTCGCCCATGCAGCACACACGCAATTTTCTTACGGCAGTTCAGGCTCCGCGAACGACGCAAGAGATGCACTGATGACGTTCTCATCGATCTGCTGGATGCAGGAGATGATGTAGTCGCGGTTCTCCATGCGGAACGGGATGAGGTGGTGCAGACGCAGGACACGCGTGCCGTCGGGCAGGCGCTTGTGCAGGAGGATCGTACTCTCCGCGTCCGCGTGGAGGAGGAGGCTCTGCAGATGCGCTATGCTGTAAAATCGCTGATAGAGCGGCAGCTCGGCGGGGAGCACCATCGCCTTACCGTAGCGGTCGAGCAACTCCTCAAATGGGTCAAATTTGTTGAGATAGCTCGGCTCGGTGACGGAGCAGTACACCTGCGTGAGCCGTCGCCGATTGAGGTCGAGGAGGTCGACGCGGTCGTAGAGCTCGATGATCTGGTTCATCGCCTCCTGCGTGGAGCCTGCCTCGGCACTGAACCGCGAGATGTTCACGGTCGCCATGAGGAAGACGGCGCGCGTGTCGTCCTCGTCGCGTGCGATGAGCCGCAGGCGGACGCTGTTAAAGGAGTTGCGCGTGACGAAGTCCGTATAGACCTCGCGCTCTGTGCGATCCGCCTCCTCGATCATACGCGCGATCATGCGCCGATTCTGCTCGAGGCGGCGTTCGTAGTGCGGGGTGTTGACACTCCCCTCGTCGAGCTCGATGCTCTTCATGAACAGGCGGAACATGTGGTTCTGATAGAGGTACTTGAACGAGCCATCACAGTCCTCGAGAATGGCGAGCGCGAGCGAGTCGCCGATCTCAGGCGAGCCGCGCCGCTCGAGCGGTGTGTTTGAGAGCACATTGATCGCACCGACGCGCGCGTAGTAGCTGCCGAGGCGGAACGGCTCCACCTTGACCTGTGCCGTGGGTCCATAGCAGTAGGCGATCGCTTTTTCCCTAGGAATCGGCGGACTAAAGAGATAGCCCTGCACCTTTTCGCAGCCGATTTCCCGCAGAAACTCGAACTGCGCCTCGGTCTCGACTCCCTCGGCGAGCGTGTGCATCCCGAGCTCCTTTGCCATGTTGACGATGGAGCGGACGACAATCGCCGATTTCGGATTGGTCTCGAACGAGCGCAGGAAGTTCATGTCGATTTTGAGCACATCAAAGACATAGTCCTTGATGTTGTTCAGCGAGGAATAGCCGCTGCCGAAGTCGTCCATCCAGACCTCGTAGCCCAGTGCACGGAAGCGCGCAATCTCGCCCTGCAGGAACTTCTCGTCGTCGCCCTGCACGCCCTCCGTGACCTCGATGTTGAGCATCTGCCGTGCCACGCCGTGGCGCAGGCGGACATCCTCGACCGCCTGCACCATATCCATCAGGCGGAAATCCGCCCGAGAGAGGTTCACCGAGATACGCAGAAGGCTCCAATCCGGCATGTCGCGCTGGATCTGTACGATGGATGCGCAGACCTGATCGATGATGTAGAGGTCGAGCTGCGGCGAGAGATGCGCGTCCTCCAGCACGGGGACGAACACGCCCGGCGAGATAACACCGTAGGCGGGATCCTTCCAGCGCGCGAGGGCCTCAAACCCGCAGAGCTCACGCGTCATCGTACGGATCTCGGGCTGGTAGTAGACCATGATGTGCCCGCCCATGATCGCCTTGGAAAAATTGCGGACGATGTAGCTGCGGAAGTTGAGCTCCTCCTCCATCGAGGGGTCGAACACCGCCCACACGAGATCATAGGTGTTCTTGATGGTGTTGCAGGCGATCTTGGCACGATCCACAATGCGCGCGACGTCCGTCACATCCGCATTGGGGCGGTAGATGCCCGCCTTTAGCTCGAGCGGAAGATGCGTATCGTAGATGCGGACGTGATCGTGGATGAACTGCACCTGACGATCCGGCTGCTCGATCGGCGTCGCCACGACGAAGTGATCGTCGTTGAACCGCGAGACGAGATCCCCTGGAAACGTCTCACGTAGGAGGTCCGCGACATAGCGCAGGAAGCGATTGCCCTGCTGAAAGCTGTAGCGCTGGTTAAAGCTCTTAAAATTTTCAATATCAAAGTAAATAAACGTCAGCGGTTGCGTCATCGGATCCTGCAAATGGAGCGACGCATGCCGCATGAACTGCATCATATTGAGAAGGCCGGTCACGGGACAGACCTCTTTTTGACTATGGTTTTCCAGTAATGTTGTCCCCATACTCTCCTCACCTACCACCGAAGGAATCACGATCCCCCCACGTCGTCTTTCCCCGTTTTCTGTGACGCAGTCACGACCCAGCTGTGGCGATATGCCCGGTATGATGCCGCAGCCGAACGGGAAATTTGGATCTGTGATTTCTCAGAGCGAGATACGCGCGAACTCCTCGACCATGTCGCGCAGACTCATGCCGCTCGTGCCGCTGAGCACGCCCGACCGCTCCCCCGGTGCCTGCTTCATCTTGGCAACGATGGCGTCAAAGAGATCGTCCTCGATCGAGCCCGGCACCAGCTGCTCCCAGTTCGCGGCATCGTACGGGCGCTCCTTGACAGCGTTCTCGGGGCGCCCCGTCACCTCGAGCTCCGAGATGAACATGATCTCGCGCCGCTCGGGACTGATGTAGTAGTGCTCCAAAAAATACTTGTTCGGGCGCACCTTGCCATCCTCGGCAACGGGACCGCCCGTCGTATTTTCCACGAGACGCACCCACGCCTCAATCATGCGCTCCCTGCCGCTGTTCGGCCGCAGCACCCAACGTGAGTTTTTGGAATCCAGATAGTAGGTAAAGCCGTTATCTACAAAAAGAGTCTTGTATCGCGCCTTCTTTTCGCGTTTTTCCTCTTCTTTCTTCGCGTCACGCTCTGCCTTCTTCGCCGCCTTGGCGTCCGCTACGGAGCGCTTTGCTGCGAGGCGCGCAGACAGCCCCATCGGCGCATTCGCCGTCTCTGCCGTCGCTGTGCCCTGCGCCTGTGCCTGCGCCGCCTGTGCGTCCTCTGACGCGGCGGCACTCACGCCACTGCCGACGGCAAACGCCATCAGCGTCCCGAGCGCGATTCCCTTCCAATATTTCGTCATTCGTCGTCCCGCCCTTCCTGTCATCATGCATCATCGTGTCCGCCGTGCCCGTCCCCACAGGCGGCGTACATGGTGTATTCGTGTATTTATCTCATTCTAATTATGTTCGACATGAACGGCATAAATCCTTTATCAAAGCGGTAGGATTTTTTTCGGGAATCGCTGATCAAACAGTCCCTTGGATTGGCGTAAATATTTCGTCCGAACGAGGTAATCAACCGGACGCAGCGTGGTGCTCTGCACTAGATTTTCCGCCGAAGTGCAGGCAAAAAAGATGCGTTAAGATGGCGGTGCTGAATTTATCAGCGATTCCTTATTAAAGTACAGGTATTGTATCACGCTTCCGTATAAAAAGATACTGCTGCACGATATTTTTCAACTTCGTACAGCAGTCATGTGATCAAAGAGGCCGGCGCGTCGGTGCGCCCCCGCTGCGCGGATAGATGGTGGGCGTCTGCCGCTCCTTGATCACCGTGAGAATCGCGCGCACATCGTCAAGCCCCGGCAGATGCACAGGACGCGCCGTAATGCGGCCGCCGCCGAGCACCTCTGCCGCGCGCCGCGCCTCCTTTTGCTCCTCGGGATAGGCGCGCCCCTTCAGCGCGAGCAGCGTGCCGCCGACACGCACGAACGGCAGCGTATACTCGAGGAGAATGGGCAGACGCGCTACGGCGCGACTCACAGCGATATCGTACGCAGCACGATGCTCCGCCGTGCGTGCCGCCTCCTCCGCGCGCCCGTGGATGCAGCGCACGTTTGGGAGCCCCATCGCCGCCGTCGCCTCCGTGAGGAAGCGCACGCGCTTGTTGAGCGCGTCGAGGAGGGTCACCGTGAGATGCGGCGCATAGACCGCAAGCGGGATGCCGGGGAGCCCCGCGC
>CAUTTS010000011.1:0-39734 GCA_963541465.1 uncultured Selenomonas sp. | reverse complement strand
TTGAAACGTAGGAGGGAAGGCCGTTGTTTGCAAAGACCTATGGTGCGACGACCCTCGGGATTGACGGACGGATTATCGACGTTGAGGTGGATGTGTCGCCGGGGCTGCCGGGCTTTGAGCTGGTCGGACTTCCCGATACGTCGGTGAAGGAGTCGAAGGAGCGGGTACGGACGGCGATTCGTAACTCCGGCATTCAGTTGCGGCAGGAGCGGGTGACGGTGAATCTTGCTCCTGCGGATGTGCGAAAGGACAGCTCGGGGCTCGATCTGCCGATTGCGGTTGGTCTCCTTGCAGCATACGGTATGGTTCCGGAGGCGGCGGCGCAGAATGCGCTCTTCTCTGCGGAGCTTTCCCTTGATGGGAACTGCCGTCCGATCAGCGGCACTCTCCCGATGGCGATTACGGCGCGGGAACACGGATTAACGGAGTTCTACGTTGCACCGTCCAATGCAGACGAGGCACTCCTGATTGACGGGCTGAAGGTCTTTGCGGTCGAGAATCTGGCGCAGCTTGTGCGTCATCTGACAGGCACGGAGACGCTGACTCCTGCTGTGCCACAAGCAACAGAACAGAAAAAGGACGCTGCGTTTACCGATGACTTTGCGGACGTACAGGGGCAGTATCAGGCGAAACGTGCTCTTGAGATTGCAGCGGCAGGAGGGCACAATGTCCTCATGGTTGGCGTGCCCGGTTCGGGCAAGACGATGCTGGCACGTCGGATGAGTTCGATTCTGCCGGAGCTGACGAAGGAAGAAGCCATCGAGATCACGAAGATTTACAGTATCTCGGGACTGCTCGGCAAGGATACAGGGCTTGTGACGACGCGCCCCTTCCGCAGTCCGCATCATACATCCTCGATGGTGGCGATGATCGGCGGCGGGAGTATCCCGCGCCCGGGCGAGGTGACGCTTGCCCATCACGGCGTGCTCTTTCTCGATGAGTTGCCGGAGTTCAGTAAAAAGACGCTTGAGGTGCTGCGCGAGCCGATTGAGGATCGGCAGATCACGGTATCGCGTGCCAATGCGACGCTGACCTTTCCCTCTAGTATCATTTTGGTAGCGGCAATGAATCCATGCCCCTGCGGATTTTTTGGCGACAAAGATCATACCTGTGAATGTTCTGCGGGGGAGATCAAACGTTATACACGCAAGCTGTCGGGACCGTTATTAGACCGTATTGATCTTCATATTCGTGTATCGCGTGTGGATTATGCGGATTTGCATGCGACGCGGCGGGCCGAGCCATCGGCAGCGATACGTGCCCGCGTAGTGCAGGCACGTACGATCGAGAGGGAACGCCTAGGTCGTCACAGGCTCTTTTGTAATGCACAGATGAATCACAGCATGATCAAGAAGTACTGTACGATGGAGAAGGATGCAGAGCATCTGCTGGAAGCAGCATTTCACCGCATTCAGCTGTCGGCACGTTCGCATGACCGTATTATTAAGGTGGCAAGGACGATTGCCGATCTTGATGGAAAACCGATCATCGGAGCGTCTCATATTGCTGAGGCGATACAGCTGCGCAGTGATGTCGGACTGAACATCGAGTGACTTCTTAATATGAGGAGATAATAGGAGTTTGCGTCCATGAAGTATGTAAAGATGGAAATATTTATTCCGCGAACACATCTTGCTGCACTCCAAAAGGCGCTGCAGGTGGTGGATGCCGGGCATGTCGGGAACTATGACTCCTGCCTTGCCTATAGTCCTGTGATGGGGACATGGCGAACGCTTGCAGGAGCAGATCCTTATGAGGGAGAAGTAGGCGAGATTACCGAGGCGGAGGAACTAAAGGTCGAGGTACGCGTTGAAGAACGGCGAATTGGTGAGACGATGCGTGCGATTCGAAAGATCCATCCATATGAGACGCCGGTTGTCTTTGTTTTGCCACTGCTTGACGGTACTGCGTTTGATGAATAATATGGATACAACTTCTTTGCGGACTGTGTTATAATGATTTCGATATATACATAATGGCAAAGCGGGGGAGGACATTGTTTGGCTGAAAAGATTCGATCAGAGCTCCTTTCCTTTCTTGTACCTGATGATGCTCCTCTGCGTGTACTTGTCGTTGAGAGCTTGGAATATTTGCCGCAGCTGCGAAAAATGTTTCCTAAGGCAGAGCTTCATGCACTTGCCGCCGAATGCGATCCGGCAGACATTCCCCCAGGCGTTCATTGGCAGGAACTGGACTACGTCACAACCCCTCTGCCGTATGGCCGAAAATATTTTGACTATATTATTTCCGATCTGGCGTTGGAAAATGTGGATAATCCACAGGATATTGCGGCAGGATTTTCCCTGTTCCTAAAAGATACAGGGGCACTCCTGACGAGTTTCCGCAATATACGTCATTGGTCTGTCCTGCAAAATCTGATGGATGGGCACTATTATTCCATTGTTTCGCGTCTTTATGCGCGTGCAGAGTTCGAGAAGCTGCTATATGCTTCCTTTTATAAGAGTGTGCGTTGTCAGGCACAGCAAAGGAAGGCGCCGCCCGGTATGATCGACCGGCTCGTCGCAGCCGGGTTCGAGAATCATGACGATGATCTGGAGGCAGAGTTCTACTTGATCCGTGCAGATCGATCGATGCCGGAGCTCTCCTTGATCAAGTCGATGTATACAGCCGAACAACGTAGGTGTATCGTACGTCTCCTTCACCGCATCGAGTATGATGTTGTACGAGCAGAGTCTGCACATTTGCTATGGGATGAAGTAGCGCGGCTGAATGTTTTTCCTGCCTATCTTGCGGCATTGATTCATGAGACTGTGGTGCACACCGAGCGATTCTATCGTGCTCTTTATACATACTCACATGGGAATGATGTGTATATCCGTCAACTTCTGCATGAGAGTGCGGCAGATAGCATCGACCCTGCTCAGCAGGAGTTGTATCTGAGTTTGCAGAGAGTGTGTACGCATGAAGAGTAAGCCGATCGTGTGCGTTGATGAACATAAAATAGCCTTTATCACCTGTGTCAATGATGAAGATATGTACCAAGAATGCCTTCTCTATCTCAAGGCACTCTCCGTTCCCGCAGGGATAACTGTCGAGTATATCCCCGTACGCGGTGCACAATCCATGTGTGCAGGGTACAACGAGGGGGCACGCGCAACTAATGCGCGCTATATGGTGTATCTACATCAGGATGTTCTTGTAGTCAATAAGAATGTGATTGCCGACCTGCTCTCCATTTTTTCCGATGAGACGATTGGCCTTGTCGGTGTGATCGGATGCCGAAGCCTGCCGCAGTCGGGTGTTTGGTGGGACGGACTTCGCACCTATGGGCGTGTACTTCATCACTGTGAAACGGAGAGCGTCATTGACTCACGTTGTATGGAACCCGATGGACCATACATTGACGTTGAGGCGGCAGACGGCCTCTTTCTGGCGATACAGTATGGTGTTCGTTGGCGGGAGGATCTCTTCACAGGTTGGCATTTCTATGATACTTCGATGTGCATGGAGATGCGGCGTCATGAGTTCAGGTGTGTTGTTCCAAATCAGGAGAAAGATTTTTGGTGCATCCACTGTCCGCAGGAAAAGCCGCTTGCACCGGAGTATAAGCACGATCAGAAAATCTTTTTGCAGGAGTACGGGAACGATCTGCAGCCGGAGATCTGAGGCAAAGGGGAAAAGGGGGATGAAGATGCAGGAACAGGTGCCGCTGGAGGAACATGCTGCCGAGGAGAAGCTGAACTGGCTGCGCCTTGCAACAAAATTTTCCTCCGATGGCGATCTAAAGGGGATGCGCGCGTGTGCGCAGGAGGTCGAGCGTCTGAAAGCCGGCGATGTCGATGCTGCCGCTGTAAATGCCGAAGTGGCACTCTACAGCGGCCGTACAGACGAGGCAGAGACACTTGCTGATCAGGTTCTTAGTGTTCAGCCGCGTCATCCTCGTGCCCGTATGGTAAAAGCAGGCCTCGCTGCACTCGATTTTCGCCTAGATGATGAGATAGCTCTTTTGGCGGATCTCATTGAAGAATTGTCCTATAAGGAGAAACTGCTTGGTGCAGAGGATCTATCCTACACGATCTACCATCAGATCCTAAGACGTGCACGCGGCTGGCTTGCCGATGCCCTCTATCTCGTCGGCGAAGCAAAAGGAGCGGCACATGAATTACTTATGTCGAGCCGTCTCACTGATGATGATTCCGTTGCAGCTGAGCTTTACAGCAAGTATCTCTTCATGCGAAACTATCGTCAACTCGGAGCGCAAGAGGGGCGACAGAAGGCAGAGCACTACGAAGAGCTGCTCCATGTGACACCATATACACATGCACATATTGCGCGCTCATCTCAGCGCAAGCTGCGTATCGGCTATATATCTCCAGACTTTCGGGAGCATGCTGTTTCCTATTTTATCCCGCCATTGCTCCGTCATTTTGACGGCGAACATTTCATGGTATTCTGCTATGCGCTCGGCAGGAGTGATGCCGTGACCGAGCGATTCCGCACGCGTCGTGTGACGTGGCGCGACTTGCGCGGGCGTCCACCACGGACAGCAGCACGGCTCATTGCAGAGGATAAAATTGATATTCTGGTCGATCTGTCGGGACACTCACAGGACAATGCACTTCCGATTATGGCGTACCGCCCGGCACCAGTGCAGGTGTCTGGAATCGGTTACACCAATACGACGGGGCTTCATACGGTAGACTATTTTCTCTCCGACGAAGTATGCATCCCCAAGGGGGATACGCTTGCAGAGAAGGGTTTTACCGAACAGATTCTCCGTCTGCCGCATTCTCATCTCTGCTATATGCCGGATGTAATTCGTGCGATGCCCGAGGCGGGATATGAGGCTCCGGTGCGTAAAAATGGATATGTTACATTTGGCAGTTTTAATAATTTCGCCAAAGTGACAGATGAGATGCTGCTCTTATGGCGCGGCATCTTGGAGACCGTCAATAATTCACGACTCATCATCAAGGGGAAGATTGCGAGCATTGACGCGGGGCTCCAGTTTGCAAAAAAACGACTTACTTTACTAAACTTCGATCTTGACCGCATCGAATTTCGCCCGTTCAGTCCCGATTATTTGGAACAGTACCGTGATATCGATATTGCACTGGATACAGCCCCCTATAATGGCGGCTTGACGACGTGTGAGGCGCTCTATATGGGCGTCCCTGTGATTTCCATGCGTGGACGTACGCATGGGGCACGCTTTGGTGCGTCCATTCTGACCAATGCGGGCGTGCGTGAGTTGATTGCAGAGAACGACATCAACTATGTTCGTCGTGCCGTTCAGCTCGCGGAGTCACCCAAGCTGATTGCGGGCTATCATGCAGGACTGCGTGCGAATATGAAGCAAGCTCCGCTCATGAATGCGCAGGAATATATGCGCGCGTTGGAAACGACCTATCGAGAGATATGGGATACATTCTTGCATGCCCGTATCCGTAATGACAGTGAACAACAGACCTAAGGAGGGAAAGACATCAATGGCCTTTGCACATCTGCATGTACATACAGAGTATAGTCTGCTGGATGGTGCGAGCCGCATCAAAGATCTTGTGCGACGAACCAAAGAGCTCGGCATGGATGCAGTCGCCATGACCGATCACGGCGTTATGTATGGTGCAGTCGCCTTCTATAAAGAGGCAAAGGCTCAGGGGATTCATCCGATCATCGGATGTGAGGTCTATCTCGCTCCACGTCAGCGCCAGGAACGTGCAGAGGTGAATGGGACACGGTATTATCATTTGATTCTGCTTGCCGAAAATGAGTGCGGTTACCGTAATCTGGTTCAGCTAATATCCCTCGCCAACATCGAGGGATATTATTATAAGCCCCGTATTGACAAGGAGCTGCTCCACCGCTTTCATGATGGACTGATTGCTCTGTCCGCCTGTGTGGCGGGCGAGATACCACAGGCCATCCTGCGTGGAGATATGGAACTTGCCGATCAGCTTGTCCGCGAGTATCGGGATATCTTTGGCAAGGATAATTTTTTCTTGGAGGTTCAGAATCATGGCCTCCCGGAGGAAATGACCGTCAACCGTGCACTCCGGGATCTGGCAAAAAAATATGATATCGGGCTAACTGCAACCAATGATGTGCACTATGTCCATGCAGAAGACAGCGAATTTCATGATATTCTTCTTTGCGTGCAGACGGGTCGCACACTCAACGATCCCGATCGAATGCGTTTTTCAGGCCCTGACTATTATCTGAAATCCGAGGAAGAGATGTCTGCTCTCTTCACCGACTATCCAGGTGCGATAGAGAATACGGCAAAAATTGCAGCACGCTGTCAGGTGGACTTTACCTTCGGGGAACTGCAGCTGCCGTTCTATCCGCTCCCCGATGGATATACAACAGATGATGCCTATCTCCGTGCACTTTGCCTAGAGCGTCTGCCCGCACGGTATCCTACGGCGGGGGACGAGGTGCATCAGCGTCTGGACTACGAACTCGGCGTCATTCATAAGATGGGGTACGCCAGTTACTTTCTCATTGTGTGGGACTTTATCAACTATGCGCGCGGGCATGGTGTCGCGGTCGGGCCGGGACGTGGCTCTGCGGCAGGAAGTATCGTTGCCTACTTACTTGGCATTACAAATATTGATCCCTTACAGTATGCACTTCTTTTTGAGCGGTTTCTCAACCCAGAACGCGTATCGATGCCAGATATTGATATCGACTTCGACGATATCAATCGCGGTCGCGTTATTTCGTATGTCAAAGAACGCTATGGAGAAGATCATGTCGCCCAGATTGCTACCTTTGGAACAATGGGGGCAAAAGGGGCAATTCGTGATGTCGCTCGTGTGCTGGAGATGCCGTTTGGCGAAGTGTCAACCATTACTAAACTCGTCCCCGCCGAGCTGAATATCACGCTAGACCGCGCGCTTGAGGAGTCCGCCGACTTTCGCAAGCGGTATGAAGAGGATGAGGAGGCGCATCGCGTCATTGATCTCGCACGTAAGATCGAGGGACTGCCGCGCAACACCTCGATTCACGCTGCCGGCGTTGTGATTGCAAAGTCGCCGTTGACGAGTCAAGTGCCCGTGTGGGTCTCTGACGGTACGCTGGTCACAGAATATGACAAGGATGATGTGGAGGCACTAGGCCTTCTCAAGATGGATTTTCTGGGACTGCGCACACTCACCATCATCGACGATGCTGTGAAGAATATACGACAGTCACACGGTATTGAGCTGAATGTAGATCAGATTCCTCTTGTCGATGAGAAAACATCACAGATGCTATGTGTTGGAGATACAGGTGCTGTATTTCAGATGGAATCGGCTGGTATGACCAATCTCGTCAAGGATCTTCAGCCCAAAGGGTTTGTCGACCTCATTCCGACGGTTGCCCTCTATCGCCCAGGCCCTCTGGGGAGCGGTATGGTGACCGATTTTATCGACGGTCTGCACGGGAAAAAAGAGGTCGTTTATCTGCATCCGCTTCTTGAACCAATTCTCAAGGAGACATTCGGCGTTGTCCTCTACCAGGAGCAGGTCATGCAGATCGTCCAGATTCTGGCGGGCTTTACCCTTGGACAGGCGGATCTCCTGCGGCGTGCCATGGGAAAAAAGAAACATGAGCTTTTGATGTCGCAGAAAGAGATTTTTCTCCAAGGATGCGAAAAAAATGGAATAGAGACGGCACTTGCCAATCATATCTTTGATCTCCTGACACATTTTGCTGACTATGGATTTAACAAATCTCACAGTGCCGCGTATGGTCTCTTGGCATGGCAGACAGCGTATCTCAAGGCGCACTATCCCGTGGAGTTCATGGCAGGGGTATTGACGAGCATCATGGATAAAACGGATAAAATTCCCGTCTATATTCAGCTATGCCGTCAGATGAACATAAAAATTCTGCCGCCGGACATCAATGCAAGTACAGCAGGATTTAGTATTGAAAGCGGTGCCATACGATTTGGACTCGCGGCAGTGCGCAACGTCGGAGAGACAGCGATCGAAAGTATGGAACAGGTACGCTCAGCAAATGGAAGTTTTCGTTCGTTGGTCGATTTTTGTGCGCGTGTTGATGTACGCATTTTGAATAAGCGTGCGATAGAGAGCCTGATTAAATGCGGTGCCTTTGACAGTCTTGGCACCGAACGGAATCAATTGCTCTCTTCGCTGGACTCTGCGATGCAGGATGCTGCACGAACCCAGCGTGATCGTATCACCGGACAGATGGGGTTGTTTGGACAGGATACGATGGAGTCCATCCATCAAGTTCAGAATGCTGTAGAAGTTCCTCCAAGTACGCCGCGCGAACGTCTGATGTGGGAGAAAGAGGCTACGGGATTCTACATCACCGGACATCCGCTCGATGACTACCGTGATACCCTTTCCTGTCTCCTGCCAATTTCAGATATTTTAACGGGACGGTGTAAAGATCGTCAACCTGTTCGTATCGGAGGCATATTGACCAATACGAAACGCTACACGACAAAAAAAGGCGATACCATGCTTTTTGCTGAGTTGGAGGATTACAGCGGACACATCGAGCTCACAGTATTTCCGCGCGTGTTCTACGCTCACGTGTCCGATCTTGAACCAGATTGTGTTCTCGTGGTGCAGGGGCATGTCGACGCGTCGGGAGAAGAACCGAAAGTGCTGGCGGATGAGATCTGGCCGATGCACGAATACAGCACATCGTTCTATCTTGTTCCACCGCCTGATGCGGATCGGCGTATCCTATGGACAAAGATGAAAGATTTGTTTACGAAGTATGCAGGCACGCATCCTGTCTATGTAAAGAGCGATGGAAGCTGGCGTCAGCTGGCACCCGCATATTGGATCGACGGGTCGCGCGAAATCCGTGAAGAACTCATTACATTGATGGGAGCACAGGCCGTGAGAGTGCGGTAGAGACAGTATGGAAGAACGATTGCAGAAAATTCTCAGCCATTCTGGGGTAGCTTCCCGCCGTGCGGCAGAGGCATTGATACGAGATGGCCGCGTTACGGTGGACGGTGTGCCCGTCACGATGCTTGGCAGCAAGTACGATCCATCGTTTCATGAAATCGCCGTCGATGGTACGCCTGTTCAGGGGAGTGAGGAGAAGCTGTATATTCTTCTCCATAAACCACGCGGCTGTCTCTCGACGGCACACGATGATCGGGGGCGCAGGACAGTACTGGATCTCCTGCCGCATTTTCCTGTGCGTCTCTATCCTGTCGGACGACTTGATGCAGATACCGAGGGACTTCTGATTATTACAAACGATGGCGCTATGACACAGGGGCTCCTTCATCCTCGCTTTGAGATCGACAAGGTATACCATGCGGAGGTAACAGGAACCGTCACCGAGGACAAGCTCTCAAAACTTCGACAGGGGATTCTTCTGGATGATGGGAAAACAGCTCCTGCGCAGCTAAGCATTCTGCGCCGGGAGGGAGGACGCACGCTCGTCGAGACGATTATTCATGAGGGTCGGAACCGGCAGGTACGGCGCATGTTTGCCGCCGTCGGCTGCCGTGTGCAAAGACTCCGCCGCGTCCGCTTTGCTATGCTGACGCTGGATGGGCTGCCCTGCGGAGCATTTCGTCATCTGACGTCGGATGAGATACATGAACTGCAAAAAATAGCGGGAGGGATACATAGTGAGGAAGGTTCTCGTCGTAGGCGCAGGACCAGCGGGGATGATGGCGGCGGCAGCGGCGGCGGAACACGGCGGAAACGTAACGTTGCTCGAAAAGATGCCGCGCGTCGGCCGCAAGATGATGATCACGGGAAAGGGCCGCTGCAACGTGACAAGCGCAGATGATGTCCCGGAGATTATCAAAAATGTGGTAGGGAATGGACGATTCCTCAACAGCTGCATTCGTGCTTTTGATAATGCCGATGTTATCAACTTCTTTGAAAAACTGGGGGTGCCACTCAAAACGGAACGCGGTAATCGCGTTTTCCCACAGAGTGATCACGCCGTCGATGTCGTCGATGCGATGCTGCATCATCTGCATGACTGCGGTGCAGAGGTTCGTACAAATACATCTGTGCGCAAACTCATCGTTGAAGATAGTTCTGTGCACGGCGTCTGTCTATCGGATGGCTCATGTCTTGCGGCAGACGCTGTGATTCTTGCCACAGGTGGTGCATCCTATCCTGCGACAGGATCCACAGGAGATGGTTATGCGCTCGCACGTGCAGCAGGCCACACTGTTACACCAATCTTTCCCGCACTTGTCCCGCTTGTAACACGGGAGGCATGGGTGAAGGATGTGCAGGGACTGTCCCTGCGCAATGTGCGAGCGTCACTCTGCCATAACGGTAAAAAGGAGCAGCATTTCTTTGGTGAAATGCTTTTCACTCATTTCGGTGTCACGGGACCGATTATCCTCCAGCTGAGCCGCCGTGCGTCTGAACTGCTTACAGAGGGCGTACAAGAACTGTCGCTTCATCTGAACCTGAAACCTGCGCTGACCCATGAGAAATTACGTGACCGACTGGATCGGGATTTTACGAAATATGAGCAGAAGCACCTTCACAATGGGATGACGGATCTCCTGCCAAAGCGTCTGATTGACATCGTACTGAGCGCAGCGCAGCTTTCTCCCGACAGCATTGTTGGTCATATATCTTCGAAGCAGCGTGAATGTCTCGTTCGAACACTGCAGGCACTTCCGCTGACCATCGTTGGGACGCGTCCTCTTTCCGAGGCGATTGTGACAGCAGGGGGTGTAGCAATACGTGAGATCGACCCGCGCACCATGGCATCAAAGCTGGTGCATGGACTTTATTTTGCCGGAGAATTGGTTGATGTGGATGCGCATACGGGTGGATATAATCTTCAGGCAGCATTTTCAATGGGGCACGCTGCCGGGATTCACAGTGTATTGATGGAAGGTGTTTAAATAATGGCTGATGTCAAGGCAATCGCCGCTGCAACACACGGATGGCGAGGGACGATTGATATTCCGGGGGATAAGTCGATCTCGCATCGCAGCGTGATGTTTGCAGGACTCGGGAATACGCCGGTGCACATAAAAAATTTTCTCCATGCGGCAGATTGTCTCTCAACCGTCAGCGTGATGCGGGCGCTCGGCGTCAATGTTAACTTTCTGAACGAAAAGGAACTCATCGTTGCGGGCCGGGGATTGCATGGCCTCTCTGAGCCCTTGACCGTGCTCGATGCAGGCAACTCGGGGACGACGCTGCGCCTGATGATGGGCCTCCTCTCCCCGCAACCCTTTCTTTCTGTGTTCAGCGGTGATGTCTCGTTGACGCGCCGCCCGATGGGACGCGTACGCCGCCCGCTCTCAATGATGGGCGCACGAATTTATGGACGGAACGAGAACAATAACCTCCCGCTTACGATTGTTCCGGCAGAGAAGAAGATGCACGGCATCCACTATGACAGCCCTGTTGCGAGTGCACAGGTAAAGTCCGCCATTCTGCTTGCGGGACTTTATGCGGATGCACCGACCACTGTCACGGAGCCGTACATCTCACGCGACCATACCGAGCAGATGCTCACGGGGTTCGGTGTCCATCTTGAGCGCAGTCGAACGAGCGTTACCGTCTTTCCCGTGGAGGAGGACAGCTTCCATGCGCCGAGCGAGATCACTGTGCCGGGGGACATCAGTTCAGCGGCGTACTTCCTTGTCGCTGGGACGATCATCGCAGGCAGCCGTCTGCGCCTGAATAACGTCGGAATCAACCCCACACGTACGGGAATACTGGATGTGCTGAGAGATATGGGGGCGCATATCTCCGTGCAGAATGAGCGTGAGAGCGGCGGGGAACGCGTTGCTGATCTCCTTGTTGAGGCAGCGCCCCTGCACGGCGTTTCTTTCGGCGCAGAGATTATGCCGCGGCTGATCGATGAGATTCCTGTACTCGCCGTCGCTGCACTATTTGCCGAGGGCGATACAATCATTACAGGAGCGAGTGAACTCCGCGTCAAGGAGACCGACCGCCTCCATGCCATCGCGACTGAGGTACAGAAGTTATCTCCCGGAAGTGTCGATGAGCGTGAGGACGGCCTCGTGATTCACGGAAAATCCGAGATACGACGGGCGCAGGTCAAGAGTTATGACGATCATCGCATGGCGATGTCGCTCGCTGTACTCGGCGCAGCAGGAGAGGGGGTTCTGATTGAGAACCCTGAAAGTGTGAATATTTCCTATCCGACATTTTTTTCCGAGATCGAGCGACTGTGAATGAGGAGGATTTCGTATGAAACGTGTCATAGCAATTGATGGACCGGCAGGTGCTGGGAAAAGCACCGTTGCCAAAATTGTGGCAGAAAAGCTCGGCTATACCTACATTGATACGGGCGCGATGTATCGTGGCGTGGCATGGAAAGCCCTGCATCAGTCGCAGGAAGCGACCGATGCGGACATCCTGCAGGCTGTTCATGATATTGATGTACGACTCGCCTGCACAGAGAGAGGGACACGCGTCACCGTTGATGGAATGGATGTGACGCATGAAATCCGCACGCCTGAGGTCACACATATCGTCTCGCGTGTCGCTGCCCTCGGCCCGGTACGAGAAAAGATGGTAGAACTCCAACGTGCGATGGCAACGGATGGTGCCGTCGTGATGGATGGGCGTGACATTGGGACGAACGTGCTCCCCCATGCTGATGTGAAAGTGTTCCTCACGGCATCTGTGGAGGAGCGAGCACGCCGCCGTTATGATGAGATGAAGGAAAAGGGCTATACGGTGGATTTTGATGAGCTGAAACAGGAGATCGCCGCACGTGACAAGCAGGACAGTGAGCGTGCCATCTCACCGCTGCGTCAGGCAGATGATGCCGTTTTGCTTGACTCGACCGCACTCTCCATCGACGAAGTTGTCGCACGGATTATGGAACTCGCAGAATAGGCAGGCGCATATATGTTTTATGGTTTTTTGCAGCATCTCTTTCGATTGATTTTCTACGTTATCTTTCGCACGCGTGTCTATGGCAGCGAGAACATCCCTGCGGAGGGCGCCGTGATTCTCGCTGCCAACCATGCAAGCAATATTGACCCGCCGCTGATGGCGAGTTTCATCGATCGTCCCGTCAGCTACATGGCAAAGATCGAACTCTTTGAGAACCCCATCTTCGGTGCGGCGATTCGCCGCTGCCATGCCTTTCCCGTAAAACGTGGTGCATCTGACCGCGGCGCGATCAAGGTGGCAGTCAATGTCCTAAAGGAAGGACGCATTCTTGGACTCTTCCCAGAGGGGACACGCAGCAAGACCGGAGAACTCCAAAAGGCGGAAGCAGGCGTCGCTCTCATCGCCGCCATGACGGGGGCTCCGATCGTGCCCGTTGCCATTCTCAATTCCCATCGTATTTTTTCCAACGGCGGACTGATTCCACAACTGCGGATCATGTACGGCACACCGATCATGTTTCACGGCGACCGCAAGAGCAAGGAAGAGTTGGATTCCTTTTCCGAGGAGATCATGGCACATATTGCACGGATGAAGGATGAACTCGTAAAAAAGTGAGGCGATCTCATGGAGCTATTCGATGTCTTACCGGAGCGCTTCTTCGGGCTTCTCGCGGGGAAATGTCGCCGCATCTATGCGGAAGCTGGACTTTGTCTCTACGAACAGTATCGTCTTGCCCAGTTTGGTATCGAGCAGGAGATTCTACGAGACAAGTTTCAGGAACTCATCGAGAGCTGGGCAGAGGCAGGCGTAGCCTATGAGGACGACGTTTTTTCGGAAAAGGACAATGCCCTAGAGGCGTCGCGTGCCAAAGCCAACCACATGATTCGCCGTATGAAGGAATTCGGTTGGCTGGATTACGAACAGCGCGAAAACTTCAAAATCTTTATTTTGCTCCCGCACTACAGCAGTCGTTTGTGGGGGCTTTTTGCGAATCTGTGCGAAGGCCGAGCCGTTGAATACCAACGCTTTGCCTTCACGACATATCAGGTGCTTTCAGGTGATGGAGCAAAGGTACAGCCAAGCATGGCAGTACTCGAAGCGGAGCGCTTGGCAGAGGAGTTTGTTGAAGAGCTGCGCATCCTGCTGAACAACATTAAAAGCAAAATGGAGCAGGTATCTTCCCAAACGAGTCTACAGGATGTACTCTCTCATCATTTTGTCGAATATCGGGCGGATATTGTCGATCGAAGTTATCACCGCCTTAAGACCTCGGATCACGTTTCCCGCTACCGTATCCGTATCCTGCAGGAGGTGCAGGACATACGGCAGAATAAGGAGCGTTTTCGCTCACTTTGTGATGATGCTGTGCGACGTCAGCTTGCCGACTCGATGGATGCAGCAGAATATCGCATGAAAGCCTCGCTTCAGGCAATCGAGGAAATCTATCGAGGGCTTGATGATATGTTCGCGCAGATCGACCGCCGGCACAATCAATATGTTCGTGCATCCTATGAACGTGCACTCTATTTGCAGCAGGAGGGAAGCGCTCGCACGGAGAGTATGATCGCGGGGATTCTCATGGCAGTCGCTGAGGCACGCGATCAGAGACGGGATATTGATGAGCTGCCGTGTATTTTTCGTCTGCAAACAACGAATATGCTTCTTCCATCATCACGTTACGTGCCGCGCAGAAAACGCGTCCTGCGCCCAAATACGGACACCCCCGTACGCAGTATCGACGAAACACTGCGTGAGCGTGTACGCCGCGAAAGTGCGGAGCGCGTCGCACGCAGTATATCACGGCAGAAAATCGAAACGTGGATTTTGAATGTTCTTGGGCAACGGAGTTCCATGGAGATTGACGAATTGCTCGCGCTGCTTAGGGAAACTGAATCTCCGGATCTCCTCCAACTGCTCTACGTTTATCTCTATGGATATGATGATTGGGCAAAGTACCGGCTGGGTAAAAATAAGGAGATCGAAGAGCAAGATACGGTACAGGCGCAAGGGGAAAATAAAATGAAACTTGAGCTGCTGAACGAGGAAGAACGTACTCGTATTCGGAGTGTCATACAGGCATTGTTGTCGTGCAATTTTTTGACACGCGAACACGATACTGCACTTTATATTGCGGCACGTCGCTATCGGGAAGAGATTGCGGAGTACTTTCAGGTCATCGGCTGGGAGTTTCGTGTAGACGAACGCTATGAGATCGTATGGCTGCTCTCCACGGGCATGGCACACAGACGGGCTCTGACCATGGAGGAAAGTATATGGCTGCTTGTACTGCGCCTCATCTACGAGGAAAAGCGGACGAGTCTGAACCTGAGCGCGTTTCCAATGACGACGCTCGCAGAGATCCGCGCCAAATATTTGGCACTTCATCTGCCCGATCTCAAGAAAACGGCGATACAGCGCCTGACCCAGCTCACGAAGCAATATCGCCTCGCAGATGTGTTGGATCGGGATCTCTCCGAAGAGTCACGTATTCGCCTTTTCCATACACTCGCCCTTGCCGTAGACGGGGAAGAACTTTCAGACCTGTATAGCAGACTTGACATCTATCGACAGAGGAAGGAGGAGGACAATGAAGACGCTGCGGAAAATGAAGGTGATTAACTGGCATTATTTTGATGAGGAAGAGATTGCCTTCGGCTCGGCAACAATGCTGTCAGGACACAGCGGTGCAGGTAAGTCCACATTGCTGGATGCACTGCAGTATCTCTTTATCGGAAGTCAGACTCAGACGCGCTTCAACGCTGCAGCGACGCAGGAGGAACGGAGAACTCTGCTGCACTACCTGCGAGGCAAAATCAAGGCAGAGGGCGTACAGTATCTGCGTGCAGACGAATTCACCTCCTATATTGCACTTGAGTTTTATGATGACATCAAGAAAAACTCCTTCATTGTCGGATACGTGGTCGATGTCTTTCATGATGACAGGATGCAGGAGGAATTCTTTCTCATCGATCAGCATACGCTCTCGGAGCTTGACTTTCGCAATACGGACGGCACACTCTATACGCAGGAGACATTTCATCGCAGGTATGCGCACGGCAGCAGTGTGTTTGAGACGGGAAAGAAACAATGGCAGAAACGCTTGATGAACCGGCTTGGGCAGCTGTCCTCGCGTTTTTTGCCGGCGTTCTCTCGTGCGATCGCCTTCCGCCCCATCGACCAGGTGCGCGATTTTATCTATGAATATGTCCTTCTTCCCCGCGATTTGAAGCTGGATGTTCTGCGCGAGGTGTTCTATTCCTATCAGAAATTCGAGCGTGATCTGCAGGATCTGCGTGCTCGAAAGCATGAACTGGAGATGCTAAAAGATCACTACGATACCTACTGTAAATTGCGGGATACGGCGTATGAGCAGGAATTCGTATTGCTGTCTTTTCGGCATAAGAACGCCAACGAGAAACTGGATGTGGGACGCCGGCAGAGACAGACCTGTCGTGATCGATTGGACGATTTACAGACGAAACTGCATGCACAGGAACGCCTCTCAAAACGCAGAAACCAGGAACAGCAGGAAGCGTATGCTGCCTGGCAGGGAAATGACGAAAAACGCAGACGGGATGAGCTGCTGGAGACACAAAAGGAACGGGTGGAAAAATACCGTTCGCTCACAGACGCACGACAGCTCATGCGTAAGGAACTCATGTGTGAGTTCGAGGAAGTATCCGCACTCGGCGCATACCCCGCAGGAGAGTTTTTTCGTCTGCCAGAGGGAATGCCACAGACGTTGGAGGAACTCGCGCGGACGCTCAAGTATGCGGCAGAAGATACCATCCAGACAACACAAATCGAACAGATCCAGGAGCAGCTGAAGGCGGGCGGCGAAATACTTGCTGCTGTCAGCAATCTATGGCAGCGCGGCAATCTTCTCTTGGAACAGGCACAGAGTGCAGCAGTCCAGCGGCGGGAGGAACTGTGCTCGGAGATTGAAGGTCTGAAACGGAGGCAACGCAGATATCGTCCGGAGATGATGCGTCTTAAGGCTTTGCTTGAAGAGCGACTTGCGGGTCACTCTAAGGTCTATGTGCTCTGTGAGGAGATTGAGATTTTGGACGAAGAATGGCGTGATACGTTGGAGGGGTATCTGAATACTCGGAGATTTGACCTCCTCGTGGAACGAGAATTTTTTCGCGAAGCACTGCACATCTATGAAACAGAAAAAAGAGAACGCAACATAGAGGGCGTCGGTCTTGTGAATACAGAGGCGGAAAAAAAGTATCTCGGACAACAGGAAAACAAATCCCTCGCCGCACTCCTGCTGACACAGAATCCCCTCGCACAGGCGTGTATCGACCACCTGCTCGGAAACGTGATGCAGGCGGACAATGAGCAGGATATGCTCAGGTATAGAAGCGCGGCGACAAAAAGCTGTATGTCCTACAAGGGCTTGGTTGCGCGTCAGATACCACGACGGTTCTACGAGATTCCATACATCGGTGCAGGTGCTATAGACCGCCAGCTTGAAATTCGTGAGCGAGAACTTGCGGAAGTAAGGCAGCGCCTAGTCGTACTTACTGAAGAGGCGGGCCACATGAAGCGGATCTCCTCTGTTCTTCATGAACCGCTGCATAGATACGCCAACGCTGCGAAGAGAATGAACGTTCTTGCCGAACTTGACGCCTGCAAAGCAGATCTTGAGCGCATTTCTGGAGAATTGAATGCGATGGATCTCAGTGAGGCAGTGCGCCTGAAATCTGTCTATGAGGAATCCAAACGACGCGCCGAAGAGGCAGCGCATGATTGCGCAGAGACGATGCGGACACAGGCACACGCTGAATCCGAGCTAGATCAAGTAGAACGGTCTATACCAAACCTAGAGCGTACGGCAGCTGCTGCGGCAGAGGCCGTCGAATCATGGCGGGAGACTTATCCTGAGCTCTGTACTGGCGCAGAAGCGCGCCTTGCCTCGCTCATGCAGGAAACACGTGGAGGACGGAGCATGGAGGAACGTCTGCAGAGCTATGAGATAAGTCGACGGGGGAATGAGACCCGGCGTGACAACATGTGGCAAAAACTTCTCGTTGCGCGAGAGCATTATGGGCTCGCGCACGGAGATACAGGACATGTCTATGATCCGGATCACAGTTATTACACAGAGATCCTTGAGCGACTGTCTGGGACGGATATACCTTCCTTTGAGGAGAAGGCACGTGAGGCTCTTGCTCAGTCGGAGATGGAGTTTAAGGCTCATTTCATCTTCAGTATGCGTGAGGCGATCGAAAGCGCACGTTATGAATTTCGTGAGCTGAACTATGCCTTGAATCAGTTTCAGTTCCACAAGGATAAATACAGTTTTCTTGTTACGCCAAGTGCGAAATACAAGCCGTTCTATGATGCAGTGATGATGGCGGATTGGGAAACGGCGGGCGGGCTCTTTGCCGATGCAGACACAGCGGCAAACGAACAGGCAATGGAGCTGTTTGACAAGCTAGTCAAAGGAACACCTGAGGAGCAGGAAGAGTTTTCAGATTATCGGCGGTATCTGGACTATGACATCCGTATCACAGATACGGTGGGTCAGAATTATCTTTACTCTAGAGTCCTCCGGCAAACGTCGGGCGGAGAGACGCAGACTCCTTTTTACATTGCAATTCTCGCCGCTTTTCAACAGATTTACAATGATAAAACAATACGTCTGACTGTCTTTGATGAAGCATTCAACAAGATGGATGAAGAGCGCATTAAATCATGCATTGAACTGATAAAACGGATGAAAATGCAGCTGATTGTTGCTGTTCCCGATGAGAAGTTGGCAGCAATCGCCCCGCTGATGGATCAGTCAATTATTGTCACCAATGTGGGGAATCATTGCTTTACTGACGAATTAGGGGATGTAGCAACGTGGGAGAAAGGACTGAATCATGGAGCTGATGCCTCTGCAGATGCACTATGAGGATATTATTCTAACAACTTTATTGGAAAAGTATGAAAATAGTAAAGCAGCAGTTGGGGAACGGGGGCGTCGTCCACAGTTTCGTATTCTGAAATCAGCACTTTCCGCTGACTATACCGATGAAATGGATGTCGATAAGCGGGAAGCGATACATGCGGCAGCGTGTGAACTTGAGCGTCAAAAACTGATTGCCATCATCTGGGAATGCCATGGGGCAGGACGGATAGAGCGCATCCTTCTTTCTACAAATGTTTCTACTCTGTATCAACGGATGGGGAAAGTCATGCCTTTGATCCGCGTGAAAGAGTATCAGGCACAGCTTTCATTACTTGCCAGTGAACGTACACCGTGGGTGAAGAATTTTTATGCCGCAATGATGGAATCACTTGTAGATAACGTGATTCCCGCGATTTTACCAAAAGAACAGGTTCTTTACGCGAATTTGATACGAGCTATCCTTGCTCTTCCAGCCGAAGGCGAAAGTACCATTCCCAAACGTGTGTTTAGCCAGCGTATTTTTCGCAACAGCAAGTATTTTGAACAAAACATAGAGCTGCCGCTGCTCCGTCTTTTACGTCGATTTGCCGATGAGCCATGTGAGTCGGATGCAGAGTATTTGGATGCAGCGGGGATTGCCGTGACGCAAGGAAAGGCGTGGATCGCAGGAAATCTAACTTTTCTGCTTGGTGATCGTCGATATTTCCTCGCAGATTTTCCGGGTGGATTGATGCTTACCTACGATACAATCACTGCCATGAAAATAGATGTGCTTCCCCCTGAAATTCTGACCATTGAGAATCTGACAAATGCAGAAACTCTGACACGAACGGTAGATACCAATCACCTCCTCATCTATACGGCAGGATTCCCAAACCGTACGGTACAAGCTCTTCTTTTGAAAATTGCCTCCCTCCATCGGACGTTCCATATACGCCACTGGGGAGACATCGATTACGGAGGTATCCGTATCTTTGAATTCCTGCGAGGACGGTACTTTCCGACACTCAGCCAATATCGCATGGACGTAGATACATTTCGTGCATATTTACCATTTGCGCAGAGCCTCACCCCTGCGCAGAGAAAACGTCTTTCGGGGTTGCTCAAGCAGGAAGAGTTTTCAATGTGGCATAGTCTCATTCGCGTGATGCTGGACGAAGGGAAACGGGTTGAACAGGAAGTCATGTTATGGCAGGATTCGTCTGGGATGGATTCTCTGAACGAAGAGTAATGTTCTGTGAAGGATTCCGTCAAGATCGGAAAAAATCATCAAGAGATAACACAGGACTTTACCGGTGCTTCATTAACTCAGTCCATAGAAATTATGCAGAAAATTTACAGACAGAAAGAATATGATGTGTTCACTGGAGGGGATATCGTTTGCAGGTAACTGTGTTAGCGAGTGGAAGCAAGGGAAATTCCGTCTATATAGAGCTGGACGGGGTGCGTCTTCTGATCGATGCCGGCATCAGTGCGGCACGGATCACGAAAGCACTCAGAGCCAATGAAATCGATCCGCAAACCATTGATGCCATACTCCTTACCCATGAGCATATCGACCATGTACGAGGTCTGAAGACTCTGTCGAAGCAATACCACCTGCCGATCCTTGCGACACGGGGGACTCTTGCCGGAATTGACGGAGGAGCCGCGTTTGCGGAGGATATGCATTGTATCTCTGGGGATTTTTGCGTCGGTGATGTCACCATACATCCATTTCCTATTTCCCATGACGCGGCAGATCCATGTGGATTCCGCGTAGAAGGCTCACATTGCTGTACACTTGCCACCGATCTTGGCGTTGTGACAGATACGGTGCAAGAGGCGATGGAGGGGGCTGATGTGCTCGTCTTTGAGGCCAACCACGATGCGGATTTGCTCCGTAAAGGAAAATACCCTTGGTCGCTCAAACGGCGAATTCTCTCCAACCGTGGACATCTTGCCAATGCCGAAGCGGGATGGGCACTGACGCGCATGAAGAAGATACCGCACAAAGTCTTTTTGGCGCATCTTTCAGAGGAAAACAATGGCCCCGATCTTGCTTTCAATACGATCAAAGATATTCTCGCAACGCGTGGTATGACAATGGATGTCGAATCCTGTCTTCCCGAGGGCGGAGAAGAAGTTAAACTGTAAAGAGGAGATGTTATGATGAATTTACGTTTCAAACTACATCGGCGCAAGGGCGTTGTTTTAACTGCCGCCGCAGTGTTGGCATCCCTTGCAATCTTGGGTGGTTGTTCCATGGGGACGGCTGCCGACACCCGAACGACAGGGACAAAACCTGCACAGACTGTGGATGTTTCCAATATTTCTGATGCGCGTAATACACCTGTAGTGCGTGCGGCAAAAGCTGTAGGTCCTGCCGTCGTTGGGATTACGAACAAGGCTGTGGCACGCGACTGGTTCAATAATCCGGTTCAGACAGAGGGCGTCGGCTCCGGTGTTATTTTCCGCAGCGACGGCTATATCGTCACGAACAATCACGTAATCAGTGGAGCGAAGGAAATCATCGTTTCTCTCGCAGATGGACGATCACTGAAGGGAAAATTGATCGGTCAGGATGAGTTTACCGACCTTGCTGTGGTGAAGGTGGATGAGGACAATCTTCCGACAGCCGTATTCGGCGATTCGGACGGCGTGGTTGTCGGAGAGCCTGCTATTGCGATTGGCAATCCCATGGGGCTTGAGTTTCAGGGCAGCGTTACGGCAGGTGTGATCAGTGCCTTGAATCGTACCCTTGACATCAGTGACAAACGCGTCAAGCTCTTTCAGACGGATGCGGCAATCAGTCCGGGCAACTCCGGCGGTGCACTGGTCAATGCTGATGGAGAGGTCATCGGAATCAACAGTGCGAAGGTCGCAGCGAGCGGCGTAGAGGGAATGGGATTTTCCATTCCGATCAATACCGTACAGACAATCGTGAATGAGTTGATCGAGAAGGGTTATGTGGCACGCCCCTATCTCGGTGTATCCGTCTTCGATCCAGACACGGCAGCTCGCTACGGCTACCAGCTGAACATCGATAAGGGCGTCTATATCTTCCGTCTGACACTCGATGGACCTTGCGGTAAAGCAGGCTTCCAACGCGGAGACATCATTCTTGAGATTAACGGAGAGGAGGTCAACGGCGTTGCTGACCTGCGGAATAAAATTGCCTCCTATAAGGTCGGTGACAAGGTGACGGTAACCTATGAACGAAATGGTACAAAGAACAAGACAGAGGTTGTTCTGGAAGAGATGCCGCAGGAGGATCGTTGAAAATTACGATTATCTGCGCGGGGAAGCTAAAGGAGAAATATTTACGCGACGGTATTGCAGAGTATGAAAAACGTCTCCGCCCTTATGCCGATTTGCGTATGATCGAGATCATCGAAGAACGCATGAAGGATCGACCTTCTCCCGCGGAAAAGGATGAAGTTCTTCGGCGCGAGGGCGAACGGCTGTCTTCGCAAATCCCACAGGGGGCTTACCTGATCGTTTTGGATGTGGGCGGCGAGGAGATGTCTTCCGAGAAATTTTCCGCGCGGATTGATCATCTGATGCTCATGGGAGAAAGCCATATTGCATTCCTGATCGGTGGTCCCTTCGGACTGTCTGATGAATTGCGTCAACGTGCAGATCTGCGACTGTCCTTCTCACAATTTACCCTGCCGCATCAATTGATACGGCTGTTCTTAATGGAACAGATCTATCGCTCGTTCAAGATCAGCCGTCATGAACCATACCATCTATAACTAGGGAAGCACTGATAAATTCGGCACAACCATCTTGACGCATCTTTTTCGCCCGCTTTTCGTTAGCAAATCCTCCACATAGCCCTCGCTATGCGTCCGGTTTGCTGCCTCAATCGGACAAAAAATCTACGCCAATCTGAGAGACTGTTTTATCAGTGCTTCCCTAGAGAAGAGTGTTCCTTTCTCCTCATTGAACGGGGGAGGGGAACACTCTTTGTATTTGTAAATGCATATTGTATTCATGCCCACAACCGCTATACAAAACTTCATCCTCTATGCTATACTCATTTTCGTTCACTGGATTATCTCCAGGAAGGATAAGAGGGAGGAATTATTATGTCGAACATGAAACAGTACGTGGATGATATTTTGGATCTGGTATCGAAGCGCGATCCCGATCAAAGCCATTTTAAAAACACCGTCAGTGAGGTGCTGACCTCGGTTGTCCCTCTCTTGGAAAAGCATCCTGAGTATAAGGAGCACAAAATTCTGGAGCGCATGATCGAGCCGGATCGCATCATCTCCTTCCGAGTCCCTTGGGTAGACGATAAGGGGGAGATTCAGGTCAACCGCGGCTTCCGCGTCCAGATGTCCAGCACCTTGGGACCCTACAAGGGAGGTCTCCGCTTCCATCCAAGTGTTACGCTTGACATCCTGAAGTTCCTTGCATTCGAGCAGGTCTTCAAGAATGCTCTGACCGGCCTTCCCATCGGCGGCGGCAAAGGGGGGTCAGATTTTGACCCGCACGGTCGCTCAGATAACGAAGTCATGAAGTTCTGCCAGAGCTTCATGACGGAGCTCTATCGTCATATCGGCCCGAATGTGGATGTGCCGGCTGGCGATATTGGCGTCGGCGGACGTGAGATCGGTTATCTCTTTGGACAGTACAAGCGCATTCGTGACTCCTACGATGCGGGGGTTCTGACAGGCAAACGTACGGACTACTGGGGGAGTCTTGCGCGTACTGAAGCGACGGGCTATGGTCTTCTCTACTTCGTGCAGGATATGCTTGCGGCAAAGGGAATCGACCTCACGAACAAAACAATCGTTGTCTCCGGTGCTGGGAATGTCGCTACTTATGCCATTGAGAAGGCGCAGGAATTTGGTGCGAAGGTTGTGACATGCTCTGATTCGAACGGCTATATCTATGATCCGGACGGCATTGACCTTGCCGCACTCAAGGAGATCAAGGAAGTACGTCGTGCACGGATCAAGGAATATGCAGAAACGCACCCGAATGCAGAGTACCACGAAGGATGCAGCGGCGTCTGGTCGGTGAAGTGCGATATTGCACTTCCGTGCGCGACACAGAGTGAAATCAATCTGGATTCTGCCAAACTGCTGGTCGCCAACGGAGTGCAAGCAGTCGGCGAAGGTGCAAATATGCCGTCCACGCTCGATGCCATTGCTTATTTCCAGAGCAACAAGGTACTCTTTGCCCCGGCAAAGGCGGCCAATGCAGGTGGTGTGGCCGTATCCGCCCTTGAGATGTCGCAGAACTCTGAGCGCCGCCAGTGGACTTTTGAGAAGGTGGATAAGCGCCTTCGCAAGATCATGAGCCATATCTATCGTGATGCGAAGAAAAATGCAGAGCTTTATGCTGACCCCGACGATCTCGTTGCAGGCGCAAATATCACTGCATTCTCCAAGGTGGCAGACGTCATGCTGGCACACGGTTTGGTCTAAAAGAAATCGTTTGAACGAGGGCTGCTTCGGCAGCCTTTTTTCTATGCGTACCGTGCATAAGGCCGACAAGTGTGCTATAATGGGCGAGATTTTAGTGCTGCCACACAGGAGCTATGCTTCTGCCGGTATAGTCGAAGGAGGATTTATATACTGTGGAAATATCATTGGCGGAGATGCTAAAGGTTGTTATTCTGGGAATTGTTGAAGGACTCACCGAGTGGCTTCCTGTGTCCAGTACAGGGCACATGATCCTCGTCGACGAATTCATTCGACTGAATGTATCAACTGCCTTTATGGATATGTTTTTGGTTGTCATCCAGCTTGGTGCCATTCTTGCTGTTGTGGTGCTGAATGCAAAGAAGCTGAATCCGTTCCTTGGAAGTAAGTCTAGGGCAGAGCGCCGTGAGACATTGGATCTATGGGGGAAGGTCATCGTTGCCTGTCTTCCTGCTGCCGTGATCGGGCTCGCGTTCAACAAATACATGGAAGAACATTTCATGAACGCGCCTGTTGTTGCTTCCATGCTGATCCTGTACGGTATTCTTTTCATTGTCGTAGAGCGCTGGAATAAACGTCGGACGCCGCGTGTCGAGAGCCTTGCTGCGCTGGACTATCGTACAGCATTCATCATTGGCGTCTTTCAGGTGCTTTCGCTCGTTCCGGGGACGAGCCGCTCCGGGGCAACAATACTTGGCGGTATTATCTTTGGGGCCAGCCGCTATGTTGCAACGGAATTCACCTTCTTTCTCGCCATTCCTGTCATGTTTGGCGCATCCTTTCTGAAACTTGTCAAATTTGGCTGGCACTACACGGGGGCAGAGCTGCTTATTCTTGCCGTTGGCATGGCAACAGCATTTGTCGTGTCGATTCTCTCGATTCAGTTCCTCTTGCGATACATAAAGCGCAACGACTTTACCGCATTCGGCTGGTATCGTATTGCTCTTGGCATTCTAGTACTTGCCTATCTCTTTATGGTTGGTGATCCGACGAAGGAGTAGTGAATGAAACTTATTGCGGGGCTTGGGAATCCCGGAGCAGAGTATGCCAATACCAAGCACAATGTTGGCTTCATGCTGATCGATGCCCTGGCAGAGCATCTAAACGCCTCTGCATGGAAAGAGGATTTCTCTTCATCTGTTGCAGAAGCGCGTATCGGCGGAGAAAAAATTTTCCTTGTCAAACCATTGACTTATATGAACAACAGCGGTGAAGCGATCGGGTCCATGCTTTCCTACTACAAACTGAGCTGTGAAGATTTGATCGTTGTCCACGATGATATGGATATTCCTGTCGGAACAGTGCGTATTCGAAAGAAAGGAAGTTCCGGCGGGCATAACGGGATTAAATCCATCCTTTCCCATGTCGGCAGCGAGGCATTTGCTCGTGTCCGTATTGGTATCGGGCGTCCGCCAGCCGGATGGACCGTCATCAACCACGTTCTCGCACCATTTGCGCCGGAGGATACGTCAAAGATTCGCGAGGCGATAGCATATCTTTTGCCCGCAGTGACATGCATCGTAACGGATGGGACAGATTTTGCAATGAACCGCTATAATCCACATCGAAAGAAGAAAAATCGTCAAGAGGACAATCATGAAACGAACGAGAACGACGACACTTCTGCATGAGAAGAAAGATAGGATTACCGCAGTCTATGCCGACCATCACGGCAACATTTGTGAGGCAGCGAATCTGCAGGGGTTAGGGCGGGTTGGCACATTAAATGTTTCACTTCATCCCGATGAACTCATTCCACTTCCTGACAGTGCTGATCTTATGTTTATGCCTTCGCATAAGGCAGTGGGTCTGCGTATGGATGGATGTGAGGAGGAGATCAATGGCACTGCCGTAGCCGCCATTCTTCCACAGGGCTATACGCGAACCCATCTTCCTGCTTTCCAACGCAAAGATGATGCATCTCTTCTCCCATTATATGGCTATACTGCTGTATTGTCCTATCGCGGACAGCTGTGGGTGACGGCCGTATATACAGACGAAAATGACAAATGGGATCCATCCAACTATAATGGCACTGGACTCAAGAAGCTGGTGCGCCGCACGATGAAGGAGCTCCCCCATAACCGCATCGTAGAGCAGGTGGGGAACTGCTCGCTGAACTATCATTGCCTCACGGCACAGAATCTATTCTACCGGCGCTGGGAATGCGGTGTGCCCACATCCCCCATCTGTAATGCCAACTGTCTCGGCTGCATCTCCCTACAGAGCTCAGAATGCTGTCCGTCTCCACAGGAACGAATTACATTCGCACCGACAGCAGATGAAATCGCTGAGGTCGGCATCTATCATCTCTCGCTCGCACCAGACGGAATCATCAGCTTTGGACAGGGCTGTGAAGGTGAACCGTCACTTGCCGCAGATCGGATTTCCGATGGAATCCGTAAAATACGCAGCGTTACCACACGCGGTCAGATCAATATGAACTCCAACGCCGGATATCCGGAAGGTATGAGAAGAATTGTCGATGCAGGACTTGATTCTTTGCGCGTATCCATGATTAGCGCACGACCTGAAAGCTACAATGCATATTATCGCGCAAGCTATCAGCTGGACTCTGTTAAGGAATCCATCCATTATGCATTGAAACACCAAGTATATGTCTCCATCAACTTGCTGCATTTCCCGGGATTTACCGATCGCCCCGAGGAACTCCATGCTTGGCAGCAATTTTTCCGCGAGCTTCCGGTTCAGATGATTCAGATGAGAAATCTCAATATTGATCCAACACAATTTCTGCAAGTCATGCCGAGGACGGAGGAGATGCCCGTTGGAACGAAAAATTTTATGCATCTTCTTCATGAAGAATTTCCGCAGCTCGTCATCGGTAGTTTCAGTCACTATGTTGCCAAAATGCCATGAATCAACAGTATTTTTTCTGCTCGCAGATGTGAACGATTGACTTATTGCGCTATATCGGATAGAATGTCCCCATGCATCATCTGATGCATGGGGGATTTCATTTATAAAAAAGAATTAATCTTAGCGCTGGCTCTGGGAAGATGTTTTCTCAGAGGACGAGGAGAAGGTTGTCGAGCCGTCAGCGGATGCCTTCCGGCATACTCTGCCGATAGGCTGTGGTCAAATCATGCGGGTGACCGCATGGACAAAGCTGCAGTCAGAGTGAAATCCCTGGGCGATGTTTTACTCGATCAGGAGGTATTTTTATGTGTGGAATTGTTGGTTATGTCGGTGACCGTCAGGCAGCAGAGTTTCTGCTGGATGGTCTGTCCAAACTAGAGTATCGCGGTTATGACTCAGCCGGAATCGCTGTTTACGACAACGGAAGCATTCGTGTCGAGAAGAGCGTTGGACGTCTGTCTGCACTTCGTGACAAGATCAAGGGAAATGTCCCCGTCGGCAGCATCGGTATCGGTCATACGCGTTGGGCGACGCACGGTCGTCCGTCGGATGTGAATGCACATCCCCATGTGGATTGTCACAACGATTTTGCCATTGTCCACAACGGCATTATCGAAAATTATCTTTCACTGAAGGAAGAGCTCATCGGAAAAGGTCATGTATTTAAGTCCGAAACGGATACAGAAGTAGTTGTTCATCTTCTGGAGGACGTATATCAGGGCGACTTCGTTGCAGCTGTTCGCGAAGTTCTGCGTCGTATCGAAGGGTCTTATGCTCTGGCATTTATGAGCCGCAAACACCCGGATATGCTCGTCTGCACAAAGCAGGACAACCCGCTGATCATTGGCCTCGGTGAAGGGGAGAACTATATCGCCTCGGATATCCCTGCGATTATCTCCCGTACACGCCGTACCTATATTATGGGGGATGGCGAACTTGCCATTGTAAAGAAGAACAGTGTCGAGATTACTGACCGCAAGGGCGAGCCCGTTGCTAAGAAGGTATTTGAAGTCACATGGAATGCTGAGGCAGCAGAAAAGGGCGGCTATGAGCATTTCATGCTCAAGGAAATTCATGAACAGCCGAAAGCCGTTCGTGACACGATGAGTCAGCGTATTACGAGTGACAAGAAGAGTATTTCTTTTGAAGAACTCTCTTGGACACCAGAGTATCTCAATTCCTTCAACAAGATCTATATTGTCGCCTGTGGTACGGCATATCATGCGGGACTCGTTGGGAAGTACTATATTGAGAAGATGGCGCGCGTCATTGTCGAAGTGGATGTCGCATCAGAGTTCCGTTATCGTGATCCGATCGTCGATGACAAGACATTGCTGATCGTGGTATCGCAGTCCGGCGAGACCAGTGACACCCTTGCGGCACTCAAGGAGTCCAAGCGTCGTGGAGCGAAGACACTTGCGATTACGAACGTCGTCGGATCCTCCATCGCACGTGAGGCAGATCAGGTCGTTTACACATGGGCAGGGCCTGAGATCGCCGTTGCATCAACGAAAGCATACACAACACAGCTCGTTCTCTTTTTCATGCTTGCACTGTATATGGCGGAGATCAAGGGAATGATTGCGCCAAAGCGCACGGCGGAATTGGTAGGGCATCTGCAGGAAATTCCCACGCAGATTTCAGAGATCTTGTCTGACGTTGATCCCATCAAGACATTTGCCAAGCAGTACGGGTTCAATGAGGATGTTTTCTATATCGGACGCGGTCTTGATTATTCCGTATCCCTCGAGGGAGCGCTCAAGCTCAAGGAAATTTCGTACATCCACGCGGAAGCTTATGCTGCAGGCGAGTTGAAGCATGGTACGCTTGCTCTGATCGTAGAAGGCGTTCCGGTCATCGCGCTAGCAACCCAGCGGAATGTTTACGAGAAAACCCTTTCCAACATCAAGGAAGTCAAGGCGCGCGATGCTGTTGTTATCGGTATCGCTGCCGAAGGAGATACCGAATTGAAAAAGTACGTGGATCATGTGATGCACGTACCATCATCCGATGAGTTCATTATGCCGATTCTCTCTGTTATCCCGCTTCAGTTACTTGCGTACTATGCAGCGATTACGCGCGGCTGCGATGTGGATAAGCCGCGAAATCTCGCAAAGTCTGTGACCGTAGAATAATATCATACATGGAATGTGCAGCAGGACTGTGAAAACGGTGCTGCTGTTTTTCTTTGAAAAAACGTGACATGGCAGTAAAGTCATGTTATAACTATGTTTATTATGATAAACGAAACAGCACGAATGAACATCAACAAGATTCTGGAACGCGCCATCGACATTGGGCAGCGCATGCTCGTAACTGGTGCGGAGGTAAGCCGTGTAGAGCGAACGATCAACTTTATATGCCGCGCCTATGGGGTTCGCCATGTGGATGTCATGGTCATTACCTCCAGTATTGTTGTGACGATACGCGGGGAGGACATCGGCGTCATTTCACAGATGCGTCGTGTTCCTGGGCAGAACTTCGATTTTCAGCGATTGATCGCGTTGAACCAGCTTTCACGAGAAATTTGTGCACATCCCATCACTTCTGACGAAATAAAGGCACGTATACGTGAGATTGATGCAATGGATGTGATTTCACTCAAAGCATCTGTGTTTTATTGGGCCATTATCGCCGGCAGTTTTGCTGCTTTTTTCGGCGGGCGTTTAGAAGATGCCGTATGTGCCGGGATCGTTGGTGTCTTTCTTCGGCTCATTCAATATTTGCTTGGCAGAACAAAACTGAATCCATACTGTGCCCTCGTTTTGCTGAGTTTTATCGGTGGTGTTTTTGCCAACTCATTCATGTGGATGGGGATGGATATTCATCCGGCAGCGATAAATATGGGCAACATTATGCCGGTGATCCCAGGGCTTGCCCTGATGAACTCGATTCGCGATATGTTCAGTCAGGAAACGATTTCGGGACTGCTCAAGAGTGCAGAGGCATTTATTCTGAGCCTGCTGATCGCTACCGGCTTTGCGTTTAGTTCATCAGGAACCATCATCGCTTTTCAGACAACGTGGTGGGTCTATCTCCTCACATCTCTCATCGGTGGATTCTTTTTTCATTTGCTTTGGCATGGTCATATCAAAGACGCCTGTGTCGGAGCTGTGGTCTGTATGATTGCCTGGGGATTCACCATCCTGTTTATAGCACTTGATTGGAATGAGTATGCCGGATACTTTGCTGGGGCTGTATTTGCGACACTTGCCGCAGAAATTCTGGCACGTTTTTATAAATGCCCCGCAACAATTTTTTTGATCATCGGTGTTATTGCCATGGTTCCCGGTGGTTCGCTCTACCGAACAATGTTCTATGCTGTTGCTGCTGACTGGGATAAATTTGGTACGCAGGGGATAAAGACCTTCCTCTATGCGGCATCCATCGCAGCGGGAATCGTCATCGCAACTGCAATATGGGAAACGATAAGGGCATGGCTAATGAGCCAGAGAAAGAAATCAACTGCTGCTAACGCTACTTGAAACAATTATGCGGTGAACGAGGATAAGGGAGAAATACAATGGGGATGAATGCGCGTACACGGCTCTGGCTGACCATATTCCTTGGTGTTATGACGGCAATTGCACCGCTCTCAACGGATATGTATCTTCCTGCACTGCCTGAAGTGCAGGAAGCCTTTTCTGTACCAACGTCATTGGTACAGATGACTCTTACTATGACAACGCTGGGCATGGCACTTGGACAGATTCTTGCCGGCCCATTGAGTGATCTCTGGGGACGCCGCAGGCCTCTTCTGATCGGAATGCTTGTCTTTGTCGGTGCAACACTCGGCTGCGTACTCGCGCAGAATATATATCTTTTCCTCTTCTTTCGCTTCTTTGCCGGTTTCGCTGGGGCGAGCGGAATTGTTATTTCACGCGCGATTGCACGTGATGTTTGCGAAGGTTCAGAGCTCACACGGTTCTTTTCCATACTCATGATGGTCAACGGATTTGCCCCCATTATTGCGCCTGTGATCGGCGGACAGATTCTTCTTTTTGCGAATTGGCGCGCCACTTTCGTTTTATTGACACTCATCGGCATAGTGCTGGCCGGTGCAACTCTCGCTTATCAAGAGACGCTCCCCAAGGAACAGCGCAGCAAGAACGTGGTGGATTCTCTGAAGAAATTCCCCCTCCTTTTACATGATCGTTATTTTCTCGGACATTGTCTTCTGCAGTGCTTCGTATTTGGTGCCTTCTTTTCCTATCTCTCCGGCTCTTCGTTCGTCTTTCAGAATATCTATGGCGTCTCTCCACAGGGATTTAGTATGATTTTTGCCGTGATTGGAACGGGGCTTCTCCTTGCTGGAATTTTACCGGCTCGCTTGGCCGGACGCGTACCGGATATCGTTATGTTGAAATATGCCGTACTTATTCCACTGATCGGAAGCAGCTTGCTTCTGATTGGATTTTTTGTCTCTGCACCACTTCCTGTGATCTTTATTCTGCTCTTTATTACCATCATACCACTCTCGGTGATGGGTGCAGCGAGCTTTTCTCTCGCGCTTTCACGTCAGGGGAAAAATGCGGGCAGTGCTTCTGCATTGATTGGATGCTTCTCAATGCTGCTGGGAGCCTGCATGATGCCCATTGTTGGCATCGCAGGTGATCATACTGCCATTCCGATGGGAGTCATTATGCTGACTTGCTACGGGCTTGGGGTATTTGTCTTTTATCGCATGATTGCATCAGCGCACCTAGCGATGCGTTAGCACTTTTTTCAGCTATCTTTCACTCCCCTTATCTATAATTCTGTTATATAGTAGGGAGATGGTATTATGCGCGTGCTTCTGGCAGAAGATGATCTGCGCCTCGGCAAGCTCATCCAATATATGCTTGAACAAAACGACATCAGTGTTGAGTGGGTGACAGACGGCAGTGATATTTATGCCTATGCAACCTATACAGAGTATGATATTCTGATCTTGGACTGGATGATGCCGGGTGAGTCAGGGGTCGACGCCTGTGCACGCCTGCGCCGAAACGGCTATGATCGTGCCATTCTCATGCTGACCGCGCGGGACTCTGTGGAGGATCGAGTGAAGGGACTCGATGCCGGTGCGGATGATTATCTTGTAAAGCCGTTCGAGTTTTCTGAGCTTTTGGCTCGCCTGCGCGCACTTGGCAGGCGGTCAACGCAGCGTATACAGCATGAGGTTGATGAAATTGGCGGTTTTAAACTAAATCGCACGGCAAATATTCTCGAAAAGAACGGAAAGATCATTCAACTCTCTCCGCGGGAATTTCAGCTGTTTGATCTCCTAGCACAAAATATTGGAATCGTGGTGCCACGCGATATCATTCTTGATCGAATCTGGGGCTTGGAGGCAGACGTAAGCTCGAATAACATCGACTCCTATATGAAGATGCTGCGAAAGAAGTTGGATGCAGCGGGAGAGGGGGCATCCATTAAAACGATACGTGGTGTCGGATATAAGCTGGAGGCACCGAATTGAGCGAACAGAATCTGTTTGGACGTAGCCGCTTGCTGTTGATGCTGCGCTATGCACTGGTTATGGGAGGGCTGGTTATTGTCCTCCTTTTTGCTATGCACAAGACGATGCAGTGGGCGATTACTTCTGAGCAGGCGCGGGAGCTTTTGGATACGGCAAACAGCGTCGCAGAGTCTCAGGTGTATCATGAACTGCATACGGGAACAGATGCAGACGAGGCACAGCTGTATCGCAGTACCAATGATCGTCTCTTTTATTATGTGTTTGATGATCGGGGACGTCTCATAAATTTTTCGCGTGCCTCAACCCGTATCGAATCCTTTGTCTTGGACATCGTCGGGACATGGAATCCGTCCGACCATGAGGTACGCGTATTTACCAAGACAAGTGAACGCGGAGTTCAGACGAAAGTGATGATGACCTCACAAACGGTATCCAGCCCCCCCATGCCAATGCAAACGGTATATGTAGGAAAAGATGTTACCGCCATGTATAATGGACTGGAAAAAGCAACATCGGCACTGGCGGCATGGGGCGTTATCGCCATCATCTTTGCCGCTGCAATCGGCTATATTCTTTCGGGTGGTGCCATGCAGCCAATCCGTGAGGCGTATGAGCGCCAACGTCAATTCGCAGCAGACGCTTCCCATGAACTGCGCACACCTCTCGCTGTTGTCCTTGCTTCTGCAGATCTTCTGCACAGTGACCCGACAATTACATCACCATTTTTGAAACAGGTCATTGAAGATGTACGTGATGAAGTAAAAAAAATGACAAAACTCGTAAGCGATTTACTTACGGTTGCGCGTACAGATGGACGAGCAACACAGTTCAAACCGGTACGCATGGATATCGCTGCAGCAGCCAGACAGACGGTACGCATGATGCGCCCGTTTGCCGAGAAGAAAGATATTGCGATCCAAGAGCTCCTACCCAAACGCGCAGAGATATACGCAGATGAACAGAAAATACGTCAGCTTATTCTGATTCTCGTTGACAATGCAGTGAAATATACACTGGAGCATGGTCACATTGAAGTTTCCTTGAGCACAGAGGAACGCGGCATGGTATGCCTTTCTGTCACAGATTCGGGAATTGGTATTGCAAAAGAACATCAGGAACGCATCTTTGATCGATTTTATCGTGTTGATAAAGCACGTTCGCGCCGTATGGGCGGTAATGGGCTCGGTCTCGCCATTGCACGCGAGATTGTTGAGGCACATCACGGATCAATTACACTCAACAGCGAACTTGGCAAAGGTACGACATTCCTTGTTCGCCTGAAAACAAAGTCTAAGAACATACGGGATGATAAAGACTAATGGAACTACAAATCTTTTTTTCACTTGACCATGTGACGCACATCTATCAAGGCACAGATAACGAAGGCCACGAGGCACTCCGTGATGTATCTCTGGAAATTCCTGCCGGTGCGTTTGTCGCTGTCCTTGGTGCTAACGGCTCAGGGAAGTCTACATTAGCGCGTCATCTGAATGCACTTCTTCTTCCATCATCGGGAACCTGTCTCGTCGATGGCATGGATACACGGGATGAATCCCAATGGTGGAAGATTCGCCAAAAGGTCAGTATGGTGTTTCAGAATCCTGACAATCAACTGATCGCCGCTGTCGTTGAAGACGATGTAGCATTTGGCCCAGAGAATCTTGGTGTTCCTCCAAGCGAGATACGGGCACGCGTCAAGGATTCGCTTGCATTGGTCGGGATGAGTAATCATGTGTCTGATGCACCGCATCTTCTTTCCGGAGGACAAAAGCAGCGTATTGCTATCGCGGGTGCTATCGCTATGCAAACGCAGTGTATTGTTCTGGACGAGCCCACAGCTATGCTGGATCCGCGCGGACGCTCGGAAGTTCTTTCTGCCGTGAAAAAACTTCACGAAGAGCAGGGGACAACGATCATCTATATCACGCACTTCATGGAGGAGGCAATTGCTGCGGATCGCATTATTCTGATGGATCAGGGGAAGATTGTCATGGATGGAACGCCGCATGACGTATTCTCTCACACAGAATGTATACAGCAGCTGGGACTCGATCTTCCCCTTGCTGCCGATCTTGCACAATACTTGCGTCGAGATGGAGAGCATCTATCGGAAAATATCTTAACAGACGAGGAGTTGATCCATTGTCTATCGAAATAGATTCTGTTTCCTATACCTATATGGAGAACACGCCTCTCTCCCATACGGCACTTCATGATATTTCACTTGTCATTAACGAGGGAGAATTTACTGCAATAGCAGGGGAAACAGGCGCGGGAAAATCTACGCTTATGCAGCTGATCGGCGGGCTGATTCAGCCCACTTCTGGCACAGTATTCGTGGATGGCGTACCGCTTGGGAAGAGAACGCCCAAAAAAGATATGAAGGATCGTTCCGCTCGCTTTCGTGTAGGCATGGTTTTTCAATACCCTGAGCATCAGCTTTTTGAAGAAACTGTCTACGAGGATATTGCCTTTGGTCCGCGCAATCAGGGCTTGTCCGAAGCCGAGGTTGAGCGACGTGTGCAAGAGTCAATGGAGTTTGTTCATCTCCCACAGGTCTATCGAGAGCGCTCTCCATTCGCGCTCTCCGGAGGAGAGCGCAGACGTACGGCGATTGCCGGTGTATTGGCTCTTGCACCACGCTATCTCGTTTTGGACGAACCGGCAGCCGGTCTCGATCCACGTGGCCGTGAAGAACTTTTGTCGATGCTCTCGACACTTCATCGTGAGCGCAGTATGTCCATTGTTCTCGTCTCCCACAGCATGGAAGATATCCTTCGTTCTGCCGAGCGTTTAATCCTGCTGGCAAATGGTCGTATCATCGGAGAAGGTGCTCCATGTGATATATTTCGCAATACAGAACTGTTGGAGCAAGCCTCACTTACACCACCGCATCTTCTGCGGCTTGGAAAGCAAATTGAAGAGATCGGCTATCCCGTCGGTCGCTGTAATACAGTACAAGAGATGGCCGATGTGATCCTGAGAACGCAACGATAAGCAACAAAAAGTCCGTTAGTGTATGATAGATGCACGAGATCTACCATACGCTAACGGACTGCGTTTTATCTTAATTCAACTTCGCACGCGGTGCCGTCGACACACCGGAGGGTTTTATCCCAGCAGCCGCATCCTTTTTTCGTTCCTCTTCGAGGTAGTAGGACGGGTCGACACCTAGTTCATGGATGAAGTGATAGAGCTCATTTCCTGTAGGAACGACCTGTATGGATTTTGCTCCATCCGGCGTCTCATAGAGATCGATGACACTTCTCTCATTCAATAATTTCCCGTTTGTATCGGCAAAAAGAATGATGATCGGCGTTGTTGTGCGTCCAAACTTACTCTCTTTCACAACGGCAAAGCCAAATGTTGTCTTTAACACAGCACCCTCTGGATAGAGTGCGACATTGTTAAAAAATGTATCCAGCAAATCTTGGTCAAACTGTCCCTTACTGATATTATGCATGATATTGTAGGCGATATTGGGCATGTAAGCTTTTTTGTAAGGACGTTCACTGGTTAGTGCATCATAGACATCGGCGATGGCAGTAATCTTGGCGTAACGATGCATCTCATTACCGGTAATCCCATTTGGGTAGCCCGATCCATCGATGTGTTCATGGTGCTGTGCAGCAATGGTTGCCAGAATACTTTTCTTGGGAAGGTCACTGACATTGAGGATGCGACGAGAACCATCGAGTGGATGCTTTTTCATAATCTTGAACTCATGGTCAGAGAGTCCTCGATTTTTTGTCAGGATATCTGAGCTCACGTCTACTTTGCCAAGATCGTGCAGGAGACCACCGAGTGTGATCAGAGAGATTTCATCCCTTGGCATATGACAGAGCATGCCCATCATGGCGGAGAGTACGGCCACATTGACACTGTGCGCGAAAGTATAAGCATCATGGGCACGTATATCGGTCAGCTGGACGAGGTTATTCCGATTTTCAAAGAGATCAAAAACAATGGAGTCTGTCACCCTCTGCAATGCCATCGTATCAAGTGTGCCGTTCTCTTCAATGGATTGAAACGTATTGTAGACTGTACTGATTGCATTGATTCGTGTTTTTTCTTCAATGACATCGGGAGGAGGCGGCAGTTTATGTGCCGGATCTATGGAGGTAACCGTTACAGATTGAATGCCAATTTGACGCAGTTTCCGAATATAGTCAATAGTTACCGGCTGTCCCTTGACGAGATAGCTTCCTCCTGCTGTATTGAACAAGCTCTGCCCAAGAACCATACCGTCTTTTAATTTCGATACAGGAAGTCGAAGCATAATTTCCTCTCCCTTACTGCATTAGGCAACATCTCCATACGTATTGCACTATGCCGATATACAGTTACAAATCTATATGTAAGTATAAATCATAGTTTACATGATGTGCCTTATTTTGTAAAGTAGGATTAAAACGATATGGTTATAGAAGATACGTTTTAATACAGGCAGTATATTTCCGCCCCTTATCATAGTAGAGAATTTGCGCGGAACGCCTGTTTTTGCTATACTGAATCCGATTGGTATAAGCGAATAGGGAGATTTACGAATCGATGGCACAAGAACCAGAAATAACTCCATCAGACAAGAAAACAACAGATCGTATGTTCATTAAGTATGCAGGAATTATATTTACGTTTTCATTTGTATTAGTGTGTGTAATTTATTATGCAGGAGGATATTTTTTTTCCAGTTCATTAAAGGATGCCGATGGCAGCACCAGTGTTTCCGACGATCTCGGTTATGTGCTTCTCATGGGAGTAGATCGCAGAGATAACGATATTGGCCGAAGTGATACGCTGATGCTTGCCGCCGTCGATGAAAAAAAAGATCGGATATCACTGCTGTCCATCCCTCGCGACACACGCGTTGAAATTGGAAACTATGGATATGATAAAATCAACCATGCGTATGCATTTGGCGGTCATGATCTGACAATTGCCTCCATTCGCAAGCTGCTTGATGTTCCTGTCTCGCACTATATTTTGATTGACACGTCAGCCTTTGAGCGTATTGTCGATGCCGTCGGCGGTGTCGATATCGACGTAGAGAAACGAATGTATTATGAAGATCCTTGGGACGACAATGGCGGTCTTATCATTGACCTTCAGCCTGGCATACAGCACATGGATGGTGCTCATGCCATTCAGTATGTGCGTTATCGCGATGGGGAAGGGGATATTGGGCGCATTTCACGCCAGCAACGCTTCATGCGGGCTTTTTTTACGCGTCTTATATCCCCTGAGATTCTTCCCCGCATCTCTGCCATCATAGGGGAAGTAAAGAATGCTGTTCAGACGGATCTTTCTCTGCGTCAGTTGATTGCGCTGGCAAAACGGTTTAAAACCATTGATGCAGATGGGCTTTCGATGGCTATGGCTGCAGGAACCCCTGCATATCTTGGCGATGTGAGCTATTGGATTCCAGACATTGTCACGTCAAGATCACTGCTCATGGAAGGCGTTGGCAGAGAGCTGTCAGCCTCTATGCGCGAAGAAGCTGAACGGGATGCCGATAAATACCGGGCCGATATGCCGGAACGGCTGCGCAGGATGATGGAGAACAACGCAAAAGTCAATTTTCCTTCTTCTGATGAACTGCTGGCGGAGGGCGATCGCGTGATCGGCGCACATCGTACAGCCGAAAAGAAAGAATCAAAAGAAGCTGGCGCGGAAAAGCGCAAGGATGTAACGGATCGTATTTCCGTCCTCATCGTCAATTCCAGCGGAATTGATGGAGCAGGGGCAGAGGTAGCAGATATTCTGCAGGCAAAAGGGTTTCGGATTTCAAGTGTCGAGACGGGACGATCGTCAGATCGCCCAAAAACTGCAGTCATGACGGCGAATTCGCATGTCAATCTTTTTTATGGCATGCCGTTTCCATGCGTTATTATGCCGGTGGAGGGAGCCGGAGAACAGCAGGCAATCATATATATTGGGCGTGACTATCAATCAACGCGAAAACACAAGGACGGAGAAACGTAATATGGGGAGTTTTAAGGCGGTCGGGCTGGAAAAATCGTATGGGATACATACACTTTTTTCTCATGTGAACCTTGAAATTATGCGCGGTAATAAAATAGGTCTGGTCGGCGCCAACGGAAGCGGTAAAACAACACTGATGCGTGTTCTCCTTGGGCGGGAGGAAGCGGATGATGGTACAGTGTCTGTCGATCCGACCGATACCATCGGCTACGTTGAGCAGCAGGCAGTATTTTCTTCGGAAACACTGTATGATGAATTATACAGTGCCTTCTCTGATATCATTTCACTTCGTGAAGAAAAAGAACGGATGGAACGTCGTATCTCCGCCGGGCAGAGTAGTGAAGAAGACCTCAAAGCCTATGGAAATCTTGTCAATCGATTTGAGTCCATGAATGGTTATGATTTTGAACGACATATTCGGCGCGTTGCATTTGGTCTTGGTTTTTCAGAACCGGATTTGACTAAGGATGTTCATCATTTTTCCGGTGGTCAGACAACACGTATATGTCTTGCCAAAGCACTTTTGCGTGAACCAGATTTTCTTTTTTTAGACGAGCCGACCAATCATCTGGATATCGGCATGATCGAATGGCTGGAGGAATTTATCCGCTCCTACAGAGGCGGTGTTCTTTTAATTTCTCACGATCGTTATTTTCTTGATCGTGTCGCCTCACATATTCTCGAGCTCGAACATCAGACTATTACGTCGTATACAGGAAATTATACACATTACATACGCATAAAAAATGAGCGCCGCGCAGCACTTCAGCATGCTTATGAAAAACAACAGGACCATATCCGTAAGACAGAAGAATATATTCGCAAATATAAAGCAGGGATAAAAGCCAAACAGGCACGCGGCAGACAGAGTCAGCTCAATCGGTTGGAACGCATCATACTTCCGCCTGAAGCAGCACAGTTTCAATTCTTTTCCTTTGCTCCCCCGGAGGAGTGCGCACAGCGTGTTGCGGAACTTGAGGATGTCTCGTTTTCCTATCAGGATGGGCATCGTATTCTTGATCATATCTCCCTTTTGATACGAAAAGGAGACGGTGTGGCACTAATCGGAGAAAATGGTGCAGGGAAGACGACACTCCTTCAAATTCTGGTGGGAGAACGTGAAGCAGAAGGACGTGTGAAGATCGGCAGCCGTGTCAAGATCGGATATTTTTCCCAGCAGCATGAAGGCCTTAACCCTAATAATACGATACTAGACGAAATCAGCTATACCTACGGATTAAGTGAGGAGACTGCACGCAGCTATCTCGGTGCGTTTCTCT
>CAUTTS010000010.1:0-39765 GCA_963541465.1 uncultured Selenomonas sp. | reverse complement strand
TCGCCGACCGTGCGAGCCATCTGCCGAGTCAGCTCTCGGGTGGTGAGCAGCAGCGTGTCTGCATTGCGCGTGCGCTGATCAACTATCCCGTCCTCATCCTCGCAGATGAGCCGACGGGCAACCTCGATGAGAAGAACCAGAACCTCGTTATGAAGATCTTCCATGAGCTCCACGACGAGGGACATACGATTCTGACGGTCACACACTCCGCCGAAGTCGGCGACGAGGCGGAACGCTGTGTTATCATTGAGCATGGACACATGCGGGAAAGGACGGCATAACGATGAAGAAAAAACTCAGCCTCGGCATAGCACTCCTACTGGGTGTCTCTGTCCTCGCTGCGGGCTGCGGTGAGGAGAAGCAGGCACCGAAGGAGCAGCCGCAGAAAACCGCCGCGCTCGATATGACGGGCGTTAAGGACGGCACCTATGCGGCGGACAGCAGCGAGAATGAAAAGCTCGGACATTCGCACGTGGAACTCACGATCAAGAACGGTGCGATCGAGAAGGTCGTTCACACGAGCATTGACAAAGAGGGCAAGCAGAAGGACGAGCACTACGGCGAGGGGAAGGAGCCGGGCGCGCAGAAGAAGGCACAGAACGCCTACAAGGCGATTGTATCCTACGGCGAGCAGCTCACCGCATCCAAGGATCTCGCAAAGGTGGATGCTGTCTCAGGCGCGACCGTCAGCTATGACCAGTTCAAGGAAGCGGTCACGAAGGCGGTAGAGCAGGCGAAGAAGTAAAACGAATATGGCATAGGGGCTGCTGCACGAAGTTTGTCACTTCATGCAGCAGCCCCATTTTTTACATTCTTGTGTTATAATAGGAAGGAATTTTGATGGGAGGAATTTATGATGGATGATGCAAAGCTGCTGGAAAAGGTCATTTCGGAGTTCGAGGCACTGACGCATATCCCGCGTCCCTCGGGGCACGAGAAGGCGGTCAGTGACTATCTGAAAAAACACTTTGAGGAGATTGGCTGCACGGTGACGCAGGATGAGCACTTCAATATCATCGCGGAGCTTCCTGCGACGAAGGGGAAGGAGAATGCACCGCGCACGATCCTGCAGGGGCACATGGACATGGTCTGTGTGGCTGAGCCGGGCGTTTCCTATGACCCGCTGACCGATCCGATCAAGATGCAGCGGACGGCAGAGTATCTCACGGCGGATGGAACAAGCCTGGGCGGAGACGATGGCATCGGTGTGGCGGAGATCCTGACGGCAATGCAGTGCACTGAGGTACATGGTCCGCTGCGCGCCATCATCACGGTGGATGAGGAACAGGGGATGACGGGGGCGCGGCATCTTTCGGCCGATCATCTGAAGAATGCACAGTACCTGATCAACTGCGACTCGGAGGACTATCACATCATGACGGTCGGCAGTGCGGGCAGTGTCAATCTCGACTATACGCGTGCGCTGTCGCGAAAGGAATCCGATCTGCCCGCCTATCGCATTACGGCTGAGGGCCTGCGCGGCGGTCACTCGGGCGAGCGCATCGGCGACGGGCGCGGCAATGCCATCCGCACGCTGGCCTTGGCTCTTCATGTGCTGGCACAGGAAGGGGATGTGGAGCTCGTTTCCCTCACAGGCGGAACGGCGCGCAACGCGATCCCGCCGACGGCAGAGGCAATTGTCCGCACGGCGATGGATGAGCGCCGCATTGCCCGGCTGTTGGCGGCGGAGGAGAAACGCTTTCATGCCATCTACGGCGAGGCCGATCCTTCGATGAAATTTACACTGCATCCCGCACATGAGGCGGGGCGCGTCATCGGCGCAGAGGAACAGCGCGCACTCATCGACCTTCTCGTCCTCCTGCGCACGGGAGTCCATGCCATGATGCACACCCAGACGGGCGGAGTGGAGACCTCGGCAAATCTCGGCGTTGTCCGCATGGATGAGAACGAGGTACACGTCGCGTTCTTCCCGCGCTCCTCGGTCAACGAACGGCTGGACGAGATCGTCTGTGAGGCGGAGACGCTGGCGGCACGGACGGGCTTTTCCCTCGCCGTTGGAACGGCGTCTCCCGCATGGCGCGAGAATCCCAAGAGCAAACTGCGGACGATCATGGCAGAGGTCTATGCGGCGCAGAACGGCGGCACGCCGATGAAGATCGAGAGCATCCATGCGGGGCTTGAGACGAGCTGGCACGCATCGAAAAACCCTGCGCTCGACATGGTGTCTGTCGGCGTGACGGCACACGGCATCCATACGCCTGAGGAGCGCATCGAGATCGCGGCGATCGTCCCCGAGGCAAAGCTCCTCATGGAGACGCTGCGCCGCATCGCGGAGTGAGGGCATATCTTCATCGTCTTGTCTGCGACATTTATCATAAAGCCATATTTTCATATACTATGGTAAAAACTTGCGCACTGTGATATACTATTCTCATTGATTGTGATAATACATTGTGACCCACCTGGTGGATCGAGGGGGAAGAGATATGGCAGAGACATATACCATGGAAGACCTGAAGAAGCGGCTGCAGGCGACACAGCGCAAGATGACGCCGCAGCGGCAGATTGTCCTGCAGGTCATTTTGGATCATCCGAGCGAGCATCTGAGCGCGGAGAAGATCTATGATATTCTGCGCGGGACGGAGTCGGAGATCGGACTCGCGACGGTCTATCGCAGTCTGGAGATTCTGGTCTCGCTCGGCATTCTGCAGAAGATCGAGTTCGGCAAGGAGTTCGACAAGCGCAACAAGGGGTCGTATTCCTACGAGCTGAATCCGATCGACCCGAACCAGCATTTCCATCATCATCTCATCTGCACGGAGTGCAAGGAGATCTCGGAGTTCGAGGAGGATATGCTCGATCATCTGGAACAGGATATTCTCGAAAAGACGGGCTTCTTGGTGGAGAATCATCAGGCGAAGTTCTTTGGCATCTGCAAGAAGTGCCGGGAGAAGCAGAAAAAAGCGTGAAAATACGATCGCTCACCATCAATCATCCCAGCGAGGTCGTCGTCAAGATTGTGCATGAGGTGCTGAACCTCTTCAAGGTGGAGATCGTCGGAAAAGCAGGAGAGGCGGATTACGCCCAGCTGTCGGTGGTGAACCGGCCGTCGGGCAGTGAGCCGCCTTCTGTTATGACGGAGGTCTGGCTCTATGCGCTGGACGGGCGCTGTGAGCGACTTTCGTTCTCCTCTGCGGGGCGCACGGATGAACTGCCGCGTGCAGCGGTGCACCGCACGATCAAGCGGAATCTCTACGAGTTCTTCCGCGTTCGTTTTGGCCTGCCGCCTGCCCCGTGGGGCATCCTGCACGGGGTACGTCCGACGAAGATTGTGCATCGCTGGCTGCGGAGTGGCATGATGCCCGACGCCGCTGTGCAGCGATTGCAGGAGGATTATTTCTGCAGCGTGGAGAAGGCACGTCTCTTGGCGGAGGTCGCCGTGTGTCAGCTGCCGTTTCTCGCGCATGAGGACGCGCGGACGGTGGGGGTCTACGTCGGCATTCCGTTCTGCCTTTCGCGCTGCCTCTACTGTTCCTTTCCTTCGCATCTCCTGCCGGGGGAGGATACGCTGCGTGCGTTTATGGATGTGCTCGCGCGCGATCTTGCCGCTGCGGCAGAGGATGTGCGCGCACTGGGACTGACCGTCGGGTGCATCTACATCGGGGGAGGGACGCCGACGAGCCTGCCCGATGTTTTTTTTGCCGAAATGCTCAAAATGGTATATAATGCTTTCTATGGATCTTCTGTCCGTGAGTTCACGGTAGAGGCAGGACGTCCCGACAGCATGAGCGCGGCGAAGATCACAGCGATGAAGGCCTATCGGGTGACGCGCGTCAGTGTCAATCCGCAGTCGATGCAGGAACGGACGCTTGAGCGCATCGGACGGCATCATACGCCGTCCGATATTGTGCGCATGGTGCAGGAAGTCCGTGCGTCGATGGATGTGCACATCAATATGGATGTAATCCTTGGTCTGCCGGGTGAAACGGCAGAGGATGTCCGTGCGACGATGACGGCGGTGACAGCCCTCCGCCCGGACGACATTACGCTCCACGCACTTGCATTGAAGCGCGGCTCGCGGCTCCGTCTCATGATGGAGACGGAGCACGTCGCGCTGCCGTCCGATGCAGAGACGATGCGCATGAGCGCGGCGGCGACGGCTGCTGTCCGTGCGGCGGATTACCATCCCTACTATCTCTATCGGCAGGGCTATATGAGCGGCGATCTGGAGAATGTCGGCTATGCCCGCCCCGGTGCGGAGAGCATCTATAACATCCGCATCATGGAGGAGCGGCAGACGATCATCGGCATTGGCGGCGCTGCTGCGACAAAGGTGATCGGCGTGCGCAGCGGACGCCTGCACTCTGCCTTTCATGCAAAGGATCTCGTGACCTATCTGCGCGATATTGACGTCTATATTGAAAAACGCCGTGCGCTTCTGCGCGCGGAATACGAGGAGGAACAGCACTGATGCTGACGAATGCGCCGCGCGGCACGAAGGATATACTGCCTGACGCGGTCGGTGCGTGGACACATGTTGAGCATGTGATCCGCGATCTCTGTGCCCGCTATGGCTACGGTGAAATCCGCACGCCGATGTTCGAGCACACGGAGCTCTTTCAGCGTGGGATCGGCGACGGTACGGATGTCGTGGACAAGGAGATGTATACCTTCTCCGACCGCGGCGACCGCAGTCTGACGCTGCGTCCTGAGAACACGGCGTCTGCCGTGCGCGCCTATCTGCAAAACAAACTCTATGCGGACGGCGGCCTACAGAAGCTCTTCTACATCGGCTCGATGTTTCGCTATGACCGTCCGCAGGCAGGGCGGATGCGCGAGTTTCATCAGTTTGGCGTGGAGGCGCTCGGCGAGGAGAGCCCTGCGCTGGATGCCGAGGTCATCCTCCTGGCGTATGATTTTCTGACGGCACTCGGTTTGACGGGACTAACGCTGAAGCTGAACTCCGTCGGCTGTCCCGCCTGCCGCCCTGTCTATCGGGAGCGTTTGCAGGCGTACTTTAAGGAGTATCTGCCCACGCTCTGTGATGACTGCAAAGATCGCTATACACGCAGTCCGCTGCGGATCCTCGATTGCAAGCGGGATGCGGAGCAGCCGTTTATGGCGGGAGCTCCCGCGATTACGGACTGCCTGTGCCCTGCGTGTACGGAGCACTTTGAGCAGGTACAGCAACATTTGACGGCAGCAGGCGTTTCCTATGAGCTCGACCCGCGCCTTGTGCGAGGACTCGACTACTACACGCGGACGGCGTTCGAGATCGCCTATCCGCCGCTCGGTGCACAGAGTGCCGTGGCGGGGGGCGGACGCTATGACGGACTGGTCGAGGAGCTCGGAGGGAATCCCACCCCCGCCGTCGGTTTTGCGGCAGGATTGGAGCGCGTACTGCTCGCACTGGAGCAGCAGAATCTCCTGCCGGCACAGCCGCCTGCCGCGGATGTATTCCTCATCGCGCTCGGCGATGCGGCGGCAAAGGCGGCGTTCCCCTTGCTGCATGAGCTGCGGCGCGGCAATGTGCGTGCCCTCATGGATTACGCGGGACGCAGCATGAAGGCACAGATGAAGCAGGCGAATCGATCCGGTGCGCGCTATGCCATCATCCTCGGCGAGGATGAGCTGGCAGCGCATACGGCACTCGTGCGCGATATGGCGGAGAGTGCGCAGGAGACCTGTGCACTTGACCATTTGGTAGAAAAGATGATTTCTGAGGTGAAGGTCTGAGATGGAAACGATGCAGGGAATGAAACGGACACATGGCTGCGGCACACTGCGCAAGGAGCAGGTGGGGGCAGAGGTAACGCTGTGCGGCTGGGTGTCGCGCCGCCGTGACCACGGCGGGCTGATCTTTGTCGATATGCGTGACCGCTCGGGATTTGTGCAGATCGTCTTCGATGAGGCGGCAATGGCAGAGGGGACGTTCCACGAGGCGGAGACGCTGCGCTCGGAGTTCGTTCTCTGTGTGCGCGGCACGGTGCGCGCACGTAGTGCGGAGACGGTCAATCCGAACATGGCAACAGGGGAGATCGAGATCGTCGTCAGCGAGCTGCGGATTCTCAACAAGGCAAAGACGCCGCCGTTCTATATTCAGGATGGCGTCGATGTGGACGAGATGATCCGTCTGCGCTATCGCTACCTCGATCTGCGCCGCCCTGAGATGCAGGCAAATATGATCCTGCGTCATCGCGTGACGAAGATCATGCGCGATTTCTTTGACCGCAATGATTTCCTTGAGATCGAGACGCCGATGCTCTGCAAGAGTACGCCCGAGGGGGCACGTGACTTCCTCGTGCCGAGCCGTCTCAATCCGGGCGAGTTCTATGCGCTGCCGCAGTCCCCGCAGATCTTCAAGCAGCTGCTCATGGTCTCGGGCTTTGAGAAATATTTCCAGATCGTGCGCTGCTTCCGCGATGAGGATCTGCGCGCCGACCGTCAGCCTGAGTTCACGCAGCTCGATATCGAGATGTCCTTTATGGATCAGGACAGCATCCTCACACTCATGGAGGGGATGGTCAAAGAGCTGTTTGAAAAGAGCATCGGTGCCAAGATCGAGACGCCCTTCCAGCGCATGTCGTGGGATGAGGCGATGGATCGCTTTGGCTCGGACAAGCCCGATCTGCGCTTCGGCATGGAGCTGCAGGACATTACGGACTATGTCGGCGGCTCGGACTTCAAGGTGTTCAACGCTGTCATGGAGGCGGGCGGCCGCGTGAAGGTCATCAACGTCGAGGGCTATGCGAATATCCCGCGCCGTGAGCTGGATGGCCTCGTCTCCTATGTGCAGGGCTACGGCGCAAAGGGACTGGCGTGGATTCAGTACACGGAGGAGGGTGTAAAGTCGCCCTTCAAGAAGTTCTACTCCGATGAGACCTTTGAGACGATCAAGAATGCTGTTGGGGCAAAGACGGGCGATCTGCTCCTCGTCGTCGCCGATCAGCCGCTCGTCGTGGCACAGGCACTCGGCGAGCTGCGCCTTGAGATGGGGCGCCGCCGCAACCTGATCGATCCCGATGCGCTGCGGTTCCTCTGGGTCGTGGACTTCCCGATGTTCGAGTACAGTGCGGAGGAGAAGCGCTACAAGGCGATGCACCATCCGTTCACCGCGCCGCGCGATGAGGACGTGCCGTTCCTGAAGTCCGACCCCGGCCGTGTCAAGGCAAATGCCTATGACATGGTGCTGAACGGCGTCGAGATCGGCGGCGGCAGTCTGCGTATCTACAGCAGCGATCTGCAGGAACAGGTCTTTGAGGCACTCGGCTTCACGCCGGAGGAGGCACGCGCCCGCTTCGGCTTTATGATGAATGCCTTCGAGTACGGCACGCCGCCGCACGGCGGACTCGCCTTCGGCCTCGATCGTCTCGTGATGCTGATGGCAAAGCGCCGCTCCATCCGTGATGTGATTGCGTTCCCGAAGACCCAGAGCGCATCGGATGTGATGAGCGAAGCACCTGCGACCGTCGATGAGAAGCAGCTGCGTGAGCTCTATATCCGCACGGCTGTGCCGAAGAAGAAGGCGGACGAAGCTGCACGGTAAAACGGTACGACGAAGCATTTCGAGGGCGTCCTATGCGGACGCTCTCTTTTCGCGAGACAGAAGGAGGAATTGCGCTTGGCAGAGCGGGTGAATATCCTGGGCGTCGATGTCGATGCCGTCACGATGGCGGAGGCTGTCGATGTCGTGCGCCGTGCCATGGACACGCGTGCGGGCGTCATGGTTGCGACGGCGAATGCCGAGATGCTGATGCGTGCGACGCATGATGAGGAGCTGCGCCGTATCCTGAATGCGTCGGCACTCGTTGTGCCCGATGGGGCAGGGACGGTCTGGGCGGCACGTCACCTCGGGCACGCGATGCCTGAGCGCGTCGCGGGCTACGATCTGGCGCAGGAGCTGCTGCGCCGCGCCCCTGCCGAGGGGCGGCGCGTCTACTTCTTCGGCTCTGCCCCCGGCGTTGCGGAGAAGGCAAAGGCGAAAGCGGAGCAGATGTATCCCGGCATCGAGATCGTGGGGGTGCGCAACGGGTTCTTTTCCCCTGCGGACAATGCGACGATCATCGCGGAGATTCGAGCGGCATGCCCTGACCTCCTGCTCGTCGCACTCGGCGTGCCGAAGCAGGAGAAGTGGATCGCCGCGCATCTCGCAGAGCTCGACGTCCCCGTCGCCATCGGTGTCGGTGGGACGCTCGACGTCATGGCGGGCGTGATGAAGCGCGCACCGCACTGGATGCAGAAGGCAAAACTGGAATGGCTCTTCCGCGGCCTGATGCAGCCGAAACGTGCAGGCCGTCTGCTGGCACTGCCGAAATTCGTCCTGAAAGTGCACGCATCGCGAAAATAAGAGCCATATCTGTGGACAAAGAATAGGCTTTCCATTATAATGTGAGAGAAAAAGGAGGCGTGTCTGCGTGGTCATTGTCAGTGAGGGCTATAAGTTTATCGGCGCCGCACTCGTTTTGGCGGTTATTTTTGGATACTTTGCGCATCCGTATGTCGCGCTTCCGTTCGTCGTGCTGGCGTGCTATTTTGCCTATTTCTTCCGCAGCCCGACACGTACCATCGCCGAAAACGAACATCATATCCTGTCACCTGCCGACGGCACGGTGACGGAGATCTCCTCTGTGGGCGTGGATGATTTTGTCGGAGAGCCGTGCAACAAGATCGTCATCTTCATGTCGGTCTTTAACGTGCACGTCAACCGCAGTCCGATCAATGGGGAAATCAAACTGCAGAAATACTACTGCGGACGTTTTCGTCCCGCCTACAAGGACGAGGTCGGCTTTGAGAATGAACACCATCTGATCGGCATTGACCGCGGCGACCTGCGCATCACGGTGAACCAGATCGCGGGAATCCTCGCGCGGCGCATCGTCTCGTGGGTGACGCTCGACGACCGCATGAAGCAGGGAGACATCTACGGCATGATCCGCTTTGGATCCTGCCTTGAGATCGTGATGCCTGAGCGGGCGCAGATCCTCGTGCGGGAGGGCGAAAAGGTGCAGGGCGGCAAGACTGTCCTGGGGAGGCTTGAAGGCGAATGAATTACAGACGATTTCTGCCGAATCTATGTACGGCGATGAATCTGTTCTTTGGTATGTGTTCCATCCTGTCAACGGCAGAAGGCCATCTTGACTGGGCGGCGATCTTCATTTTGCTCGCGCTGGTCGCGGACGGCATGGATGGACGCGTGGCGCGTGCGCTCGGCGTCTCCAGTGAGTTCGGCAAGGAGATGGACTCGCTTTGTGACCTCGGCTCATTCGGCATCGCCCCCGCGCTGCTCGCGTGGAAGCTGGCACTCTCCTCCTACGGGCTCGTCGGCGCAGCGGCGGCGATCTGCTTTGCCCTCTGCGGGATGTGGCGTCTCACGCGCTTCAATGTGAATGCCAATGTGGTGCACGGCTACTTTATGGGGCTCGCCATTCCTGCGGGCGGGAATCTCGTCGCCATGTCGGCGTGGCTCTTTCTCTCGCTCGGCATCAACCCTGCCAACTATGGGCTGCTTTATCCCGCTGCGGTCGCCGTGACGGGTTATCTGATGGTCAGTCACGTCCACTACCCGGACTTTAAGGGCGGCGGGGAACGGATTTACTTTGTATCGAAGATCGTCGCACTCATCGTGTTTGCCGGCATTCTCTACGTCGGACAGACGGCCGTTCTGCCCGCTGTCTTTACGGCGATTTTTGCGGCGTATGCCCTCTTTGGCATCGTCAACCATGTGACTGCGCTGACGGTACGGACGAGGGAAAGCTGATATGACAGAGATCTTTCATGCACTCTCGCCCTATCTGCCGGCACATGTCTTTGACATCGTTATGGTGCCGATGCAGATACTCCTCCTGCTCTTCACGCTGTATTTTTTCTTCATCGGCTTCTGCTGTCTGTGGCGGCATGGGGAGAAAAAAATCCTGACGCCGGAGAAGACGTTTGCTGTCGTCGTCGCCGCGCACAATGAGGCGGCGGTCATCGGGCAGCTCATCGAAAATCTGCAGCGGCTCGACTATCCCAAGGAACTGTACGACATCTATGTCATTGCGGACAACTGTACGGACGATACGGGGGAGATCGCGGAGAAGGCGGGTGCCATTGTCTGCACGCGTACGCATCCGACGAAGAAGAGCAAGGGGTTTGCTCTTGAGTGGATGTTTGAGCAGCTCTTTGCGATGGACAAGGAGTACGATGCCGTCGCTATCTTCGACGCGGACAACCTCGTACACCCGAATTTTCTCAAGGAGATGAACAACCGCCTCCTCAAGGGCGACAAGGTCATTCAGGGCTATCTGGATGCGAAGAATCCATACGACACATGGGTGGCAGGGACGTTTGCCATCGCGTTCTGGGTCATCGACCATATCTCGCATCTCGCAAAGACGAACATCGGACTCTCGGCGTGCCTCGGCGGTACGGGTATGTGCATTACGACGGACGTGCTGAAGCGGCACGGCTGGCGTGCGACCTGCCTCACCGAGGACATGGAGTTCACGATGAAGCTGCTTGCCGAGGGGATCAAGACGACGTGGGCGCATGACGCCGTGGTCTACGATGAGAAGCCGCTCACGTTCAAGCAGGCGTGGAACCAGCGCAGACGCTGGGCACAGGGACAGTTTGACGTGGCGCACCGTTTTATTCCGACGATGATCCGTGAGGGCTGGAAACGCCGCGACATACGCATCTGGGATGGCTGCATCTATCTTCTGCAGCCGCATTTCCTCATGATCTCGACGTTCTTCATCATCATCAGCTATGTGCAGCTGGCGTTCCCGCCGTTTTATACGAGCATCTACAAATTCCTGCCGTCGCAGCTGATGACGGCGATCATGATCGGGCAGTATCTTCTGCCCATGATTATCCTCATCAAGGTACGTGCCAAGCTGAAGGCGTGGTTCTATCTGCTCCTCTATCCTGTGTTCATCTATTCGTGGATACCGATCATCTTCCTCGGATTCATCCATCGGAATGAGCATGAGTGGAGCCATACGAAGCATACGCGCGCCATGAGCATGGACGAAGTGATGAGCGATGTAAAATAATGACATCGAGAGAGGCTGCTGCACACGTGCGGCAGCCTTTTGACAAACGAAGGAGAGCAGCATGTATACACTGCGCGTTGAAGGCGCATTTGAGGCGGCACACCGCGTTGTCGGGTATCCCGGGAAATGCGACCGCCTGCACGGGCACAACTGGGTTGTTGAGGCGGCGTTTCGCGGTACGGAGCTCGACGATCTCGGAATGATGATCGACTTTAAGACGGCAAAGGCAGCACTGATGGCGGTGTTGGATGCGTTTGACCACCGCTATATCAATGAACTCCCGCCGTTTGATGCTGCGGTGAATCCAACGGCGGAACATCTGGCACGGATTATTTTTGAGCGTCTTGCCGTGCGCCCTGAGGTTACGGCGACAGCGGCACATCTCGCTGCGCTGACCGTCTGGGAGACGCCAAAATCATCTGTCACGTACGAGAGGGACTGAAATGAACGAGAACATCATCGAGATTTTCTCGACGGTTCAGGGCGAGGGGAAGTACGTCGGCTGCCGGCAGGTCTTTCTGCGCCTTGAGGGCTGCAATCTCCACTGCAGCTACTGCGATACGGACAGTGCGGTCGGGATGCACCCCGACTGTGTCGTGGAGGAGGGGGCGGGGACATATCATCTCGTGCCCTATCCGAATCCAATCTCACCGCAGCGTGCGGCGGAGCTGGTGGAGATCGCGGCGGCGGGCGTACCGCATCAGGCGCTCAGCATTACGGGCGGCGAGCCGCTGCTGCACGCGGCGTTCATCCGCGCACTGGCACCGCATGTGCAGCTGCCGATTTATCTGGAGACGAACGGAACGCTCCATGAGGAACTGAAAAAGTGCATTGACTGTGTGGCGGGCATCAGCATGGATATCAAGCTGCCCTCTGCGACGACTCATTCTGTCTGGGATGCGCATGTGCGCTTTCTGGAGATCGCAAAGGAGAAGGATACGTGGGTCAAGATTGTCGTCGCGGGGGAAAGTCCTGACAGCGAAGTCGATACCGCCATACGGCTCGTGGCGGATACCGCCCCTGAGACGATGCTGATTCTGCAGCCCGTGACGCCCTACGGCGGATGTACGAAGCCCTCGCCCGAGCAGCTGCTCGCATGGCAGGAGAACGCTCTGCGCCGCCTTGCACATGTGCGTGTGATCCCGCAGACCCATCGGATGATGGATATGCTTTAGGGGGACGCGGATAAAGACCTTGGTGCATGATTCCCACAAAAAAAACTATTGACGGATATGGTAAACTAAAAAGAACGATCACAGAAATGAAGGGGCACTGAACGTATCAGTGATTCCTTTGAGGAAAGAACAACAGACGATGAAGATTATTGACGCCCATCTGCACTATGGCAGAGGGGAGTATTTTGATACCGTCGCACGTGCGGCGGGGCACGAGAATACGGAGGCGGCTCTGCGGCGCGACTGCCGTGCGGCGGGGATTGTCCACGGTGTTATCATGGGCAATCTCCCCGTGGAGGAGCTCGCGCCGAACTATCCCGATCTCTTTCACTACTGTGTCGGGATCGCGGGCGACGGCGGGCAGACGGAGATGAGTGCTGCGCGCATTGAGCAGCTCCTGCCTGCCATCGAGCAGCATCTTCGGAGCGAGCGCTGCGTCGGCATCAAGCTCTATCCCGGCTACAATTATTTCTATATCTATGACGATATGCTTGCTCCCGTCTACGAACTCGCGGCACGGTATGGAAAGCCCGTCGCTGTGCACACGGGACTGACGGCGACGGAGAAGGCACTGCTGAAGTATGCCCATCCGAATGTCATGGATGAGGCGGCGACGAAATTCCGTCAGGTGAATTTCGTCATGTGCCATCTGGGGGAGCCGTATTTCGTCGATGCCATTGCGGTGATGGAGAAGAACCCCAATGTCACCGCCGATCTCTCGGGAATGCTCGAGGGAAAAATTGCAGATTTCGACCGCTTTTGCGTGCAGAAGCATTTCTACATCGAGCAGCTGCGCGGCTGGCTCGCGTACCTGAATGCGTACGATCGGCTGATGTTCGGCACGGATTGGCCGTTGGCGAACTTCGGCGACTATGTTGCATTCACCAAGCTCCTCATTCCCGAGGAGTACTGGGATGCGGTGTTTTATGAGAATGCGGTGCGGATCTATCATCTGCGCCTGACATGAGGGCTACTATGGCGATACTTGAGATCAAGAAGGCGGGGGATCCCGTCCTGAAACAGACGGCGGAGCCGATCGAACGCCTTACGAAGCGGCATCGGCAGCTGCTCGACGATATGGCGGAAACAATGTATGCTGCTGACGGCGTGGGGCTTGCTGCGCCGCAGGTGGGGAAGTCTCTGCGCATCGTTGTGATCGACGTGCAGGATGAGCACGGGCTCTTGGAGCTCATCAATCCCGTCATCACCATGCGCGAGGGAAGCGTGACGGAGTCGGAGGGGTGCCTCTCCGTGCCGAAGGTCTACGGTGATGTGGAGCGCGCGGAGCGCGTGACGGTGGAGTATACCGACCGCCGCAGCCGCCGCCGCACATTGACAGCAGAGGGACTTTTGGCGCGCTGCATTCAGCATGAGTGCGATCATCTTGAGGGGCGCCTCTTCATCGATATTGCCGTGCGCCTGCGCAAGGGGGAGGAAGAGAAATGACGCCGATGCGTACCGTCTTTATGGGGACGCCGGATTTCGCCGCAGCGATTCTTGCGGCGATGGCAGAGCGGCGCGACCTCACGGATATCGCTGCCGTTGTTACGCAGCCGGATCGCCCGCGCGGGCGCGGGAAGAAATGCAGCCCCTCTCCGGTCAAGGCGTGGGCACTGTCACATGATATTCCCGTTCTCCAGCCCGTGCGCGCACGCGATGCGGCATTTGCCGAAGAGCTGCGCGCCCTCCGTCCCGACGTGGCGGTGGTGGCGGCATTCGGGCAGATCCTGACGCAGGAGATTCTGGATATCCCCGTGCATGGCTGCATCAATGTGCACGCGTCCCTGCTCCCGCTGTATCGCGGTGCTGCACCGATTCAGCACGCAGTGATGGACGGTGCCGCAGTGACGGGGATTACGACCATGCAGATGGATGCGGGGCTCGACACGGGGGATATGCTCCTGCGGCGCGAGGTTCCCATCCATGCGGATACGACGTACGGAACGCTTCACGATGCCCTGATGGAGACGGGGGCGGTGCTCCTCGTGGAGACGCTGGAGCAGCTTGCGGCAGGGACGCTCACACGAACGCCGCAGGCGGGGGAGAGCAGCTATGCCGCACGCATTACGCGCGAGACGGCACAGATCGACTGGTCGCACACGGCACGGGAGCTCGATGCCCTCGTGCGCGGGCTGAACCCTGTGCCCTATGCTGAGACGCATCTGGGGGACGCCTTGTATAAGATCGGCATGCTGTCCCTCACAGGCGAGCGGACCGATGCGCTGCACGGCACCATTCTCACGGCAGATCGGCGGGCAGGGCTGCGCGTCGCGGCAGGTGATGAGATCGTGCAGGTAACGGAGATTCAGGCACCAGGGAAACGGATGATGGCGGCATCCGACTTTTTGAATGGCTGTGCACTGCCTGCGGGAGCACGTTTTACATCATGAGTACGGAGATTTTGACGGTCAACGGCGGCAAGGCGGGGGAGAAGAAGACGATTCTCCTGCCCTCGCGGCCAAAGAAGCGGCTCTTTATCGGGATGCTCCTGCTCGTGACACTGCTCGCTGCCGTGCTCCTCTTTGGGATTTGGTACATTGGCGTGCCGGGGCTCGAACGCATCCAGCCGCTTCTGCCGTGGGCGATTGGCACGCTGCTGACGGGCGCGGTACTCCTGTCCTTTTTCGGCATCTTCAACATGGTGCTTGCCGTTGCGGGGCTGCCGTACCTCCCCTGGATGAAGCGGCAGACTTACGAGCTGATCAATCTGCTCTTTCCTGCTGCCGTGCGCCTTGGGGCGCTCTTTGGCGTCAAGCGCCGTCGGCTGGAGGGCTCGTTTATCGCGGTCAGCAATCTGCTCTTTCATCGCATGCACATCCGTGTGCCCGCCGACCGTCTGCTCGTCGTAACGCCACACTGTCTGCAGCTCGCGAGCTGCCCGCACAAAGTGACGCGCGATCCGAACAACTGCAAGCGCTGCGGCGGCTGCAACATCGGTGATCTCGTCACGCTCTCTGAGGAGATGGGGTTCCATTTCTTTGTCGCGACAGGCGGGACACTGGCGCGGCAGGTCGTCTACAACACGCGGCCGAAGGCGGTGCTCGCGATTGCGTGTGAGCGCGATCTGATGAGCGGGATTCAAGACGTTTTTCCGCTTCCCGCCGTCGGGGTGCTCAATATCCGCCCGAACGGCCCCTGCTACAATACGAGTGTGGATATGGCGGAGGTACGCCGCCAGCTCGAAGAGATTATTCAACCCAACCCAAAGGACACATAGATGCCAAAGCAGTACGATGAGAAAAAGATCGACCGCGTCCGCGAGCGTGCGATGCAGGTGCTCCTGCGCGTGCACAGCGAGGGCGCATACGCGAATGTAGCTCTCGCCGATGCGCTGCGCAGTGCGGAGATGGAGGAGCGTGACCGCCGCTTTCTGACGGAGCTGGTCTACGGGACGGTGAAGGCGGGCGAGACGCTCGACGTCATGATCCGCCGCTATGTCGCCGACCTTAAAAAGGCGCAGCCGCCCATACGAGAGCTTTTGCGCCTTGGCTTTTACCAGATCTTCTTCATGGATAAAATTCCGTCGTCCGCCGTTTGTCATACGGCGGTGGAGCTCGCGAAAAAGCATGGTGGAAAGGGCGCCGCGTCCTTTGTCAACGGCGTCCTGCGGACGGCGCTGCGCGAGCCACAGCGTGCGGCCCTGCCAAAGGGTCGCGATGCACGTTCGCTTGCGCTGCGGATGCAGCATCCCGTGTGGATGGTGGAGCGGTGGCTGCGTGACTACGGCTATGAAGAGGCAGAGCGGCTGTGCCGCTGTGACAATGAGAGTGCGCCGCTCACGCTGCGGACGAATACCCTGCGCACGAGCCGCACTGCCCTCATCGAGCGATTGACAGCGGAAGGCGTTCACGTCACAGCGTCGCTGCGTGTTCCCGAGGGCATCCTCCTGCACACGCACGGGGCGCTCGATGCACTCGCCCCCCTGCGCGAGGGGCTGGTGCAGGTGCAGGACGAGAGCTCGATGCTCGTGGCGCATATCCTTGGCGCAGAGCCCGGCATGACAGTGATCGATGCCTGTGCCGCCCCGGGCGGCAAGACGACGCATATCGCCCAGCGGATGGAAAATCGCGGGCGCATTTTGGCGTTTGATATCTATGAGGAAAAGATGGGGCGCATCATGCGCAACGCAGCGCGGCTCGGCATCTCCATCATCGAGACGCAGCTCCTCGATGCGCGTGAGATCGGTGCGCACTATGGCGTGTGTGCTGACCGTGTCCTCGTGGATGCGCCGTGCTCAGGGCTCGGCGTCCTGCGGCGCAAACCCGATGCACGCTGGCGCAAAAGCCCGTCGGACGCGAAGACGCTGCCGCCGCTGCAGCTCGCCATTTTGGCGAGTGCGGCGCGGACGGTCAAGAAGGGCGGCGTCCTCGTCTACAGTACCTGCACGATGGAGCGCAGCGAGAATGCCGCCGTGGTGGAGGCGTTTCTGCGCGGGCATGAGGACTTCGTCCTCGAGGAGACGGGGGCATTTTTGCCGGAGCAAAAAACAGCAGAGCGCATGGTACAGATCATGCCGGAGACGGGCGGTCCTGACGGCTTCTTTATCGCCCGGATGAGACGCCAATGAATATTTTTGGATGGACGAAGACAGAGCTTGCCGATGCCCTTCGCGAGGAGGGGATTCCCCGCTTCCGCTCCGATCAGATCATCCGCTGGATGTATCAGCGCGGCGCAGTTTCTTTTGATGTCATGGACAATCTGCCAAAGCTGCTGCGCGCGCAACTGGCGGAGTGCTTTTCGATTGAGCGGCCGCAGGTCGGTGCGCGCCTGACGTCGGCAGACGGCGCGACGATCAAGCTGCTCTATGCGTTTGCCGATGGGCAGACGGCGGAGACGGTGCTCATGCGCCATCCCTACGGCAACAGTGTCTGTGTCTCGACGCAGGCGGGCTGCCGCATGGGCTGTGCATTCTGCGCGTCGACGCTGTACGGTCTGGCACGCAATTTGACCGTGGGGGAGATCGCCGCACAGGTGATTGGTATGGCGGATTATCTGCGGCAGGAAGGCGCGCGCGTCGATACCATCGTCGTCATGGGCTCGGGCGAGCCGATGGAGAACTACGATAACGTGATCGGCGCGCTGCGCCTTTTGCACGCGGAGGAGACCATCGGGCTCAGCTATCGCGGGATGACGCTCTCGACCTCGGGGATTGTCCCGGGGATTCTGCGCCTTGCGGAGGAGGGGCTTCCGATCTCGCTCTCCATTTCACTTCATGCGCCGACGGAGGAACTGCGTTCCTCGTTGATGCCCGTCAATCGTATGTACCCCATGGCGGAAGTACTGCGGGCGGCAGAGCTCTATGCGACGCGGACAAAGCGGCGTGTGACCTACGAGTACATCCTCATCCGTGATGTGAATGACGGCGTGCGCGAGGCAGAGCAGCTCGCACGCCTCCTGCGCGGACAGCTGGCAAGCGTCAATCTGATCCCGATCAACCCCGTTGCCGAGCGGCATCTCTTTCGCCCGCCGCGCGAGACGGTGCTCCGCTTTCAGCGGATTCTCGAGGCGCATCATGTCACGGCGACCGTGCGTCGCGAGATGGGGACGGATATTCAGGCAGCCTGCGGACAGCTGCGCAGTCGTCTCATGGAAGCAGGACTATAATTTTTTCAAGATTTATGCTATGATATAGAAGTTAATTTGTATGAAGCATGTGGATTTTCCTGTGCTTTGCGACCAAAGGAGAGCGATGCACGATGATGGATCGCGTGGAATCGTTTCTGGGGGATCACATCGAAGGTTTTTTTAACCGCAAGTTCAGCAGTCATCTGGAACCCGTGGAACTGATCAAGGGGCTGGAAAAAGAGGCGAAACGCCAGAACAGCTCCTCTCTTGCCAATGCGTATGTCATCTCTCTCGGGACGGAGGACTATCAGCGGCTCTGTTCTCACCGTGTTGTGGATGAGCTGGGAACGGCACTCAAGCGCTGTATCATCCGTGAGGATCTCTCTATGGAGGGGCGGCTCAGCATTTCGTTTGACGTCGACGCCTCCCTGCGCGCGGGCTCATACCGCCTGGTGGGGCGGATGCAGCAGGATCATGTACCGGAGCCGAGCGACGCCGTTCCGCATGACACGCTCGCGCAGACCATCGTGCTTGAGCGACCGTCTCTGCGCGATGGGCGCTGTCTCGATCTGCCGCCCGAGCATGAGCTCGCGGAGCTCACGGTACTCAGTGGGGCGGATGAAGGCGTTGTCATGCCGCTCGGCGAGCGCAAGATCTATATGGGGCGGATGCCGCGCAATGAGTTCATCCTGACAGACAGCAATATTTCCCGCGTGCATGCGTGGGTTTCCTATGAGCGGCATCGGCATGTACTCTATGATGCACAGAGCCGCAACGGTACATTTATCAACGGAGAGCGGAGACAGATGCAGTGTCTGAGGAATGGCGATGAGATCCGCCTTGGGACGACAGTGCTCCGCTATGAGGTGCGCTGATGCCGGCACTGGTTCTGAAAGTACTGCGCGTCGTCCTAGAATACGGTGCGCTGCTCTGGCTCGCCTATGCCGTTCTGCATCTTGGGCGGCAGATGTTCACGGCACTGCGTGCCGATATACGCGTACCGCGCACACCGGTACAGACCGCCGGGGCAGCGGCACTTGTCGTGCTTGCCGGCGAGGGGCTGGAGGGACGGCGTTATCCCGTGGAGCATGAGCTGTCCATCGGGCGCAGTCCGGACAATGACATCGTTCTTGACGACAGCTTTGTCTCGCATCATCATGTCTTGATTTATCAGCGCGAGAACGCGTATATTGCAGAGGATCTCGGCAGTCGGAATCACACCTATCTGAACGACGGTCAGCTCAGCGGACGCGCCTATCTGCGCGCGGGTGATGTCCTGCGCATCGGTGCTGTGTCGCTGCGGTTTGAGAGGTAAATACATGATCGAGGTTTCAAGCGCATCGGACATTGGACGCGTGCGCACATCGAACGAGGACAGCTGCGGCGTGTTTTCGCCCGCTGTCTACGTTGTGGCGGATGGGCTCGGCGGACATGCGGCAGGCGAGGTGGCAAGCCGCATCGTCGTCGCCGCTGTGCATGATATGGCAAATGCCGGAGAGCCCATTGACACGGCAGCACTCAAGAGTGCCGTCCTGCGCGCCAATCAGCAGGTACTGGATGCTGCCGCCAAGAACTCCGCCTATGAGGGGATGGGGTCGACGGCGACGGTGCTCCATATCGACGAGACTGCACAGACGGCGTGCTATGCGCACGTCGGTGACAGCCGTCTCTATCTCCTGCGCGGTGGGGAGTTGCGCAGGATTTCGCGCGACCACTCCTATGTGGAGGAATTGGTTGCCCGTGGGGAACTGAGCGAGGCGGAGGCGCAGCATCATCCGCGCAAGAACTATCTGCTGCGTGCTGTCGGGGTCGAAGAGCGCCTGCACGTGGATGGGGATACGTTCCCCGTCATGGCAGGAGACCGCTTCCTCCTCGCCACGGACGGTCTGACCAATATGGTGGAGGATACGGATCTGTGTGCGCTGCTCGGCGGGAATCCCGACGATGCAGCGCGGCAGATGGTGGAGCGTGCCCTCGATGCGGGCGGGACGGACAATGTGACGGCGATTGTCATCGCCTGTGATCCGTCATGATGCTCAAGACGAGACTCGCCCCGCTGGGCATTCTCCTCTGCGGGCTCGGTGTTCTCCTGCTGAAGCATGGGGCGGGACAGCCGGGGGGGCATTTTGACTGGCAGCGGGATCTGCCCTATCTGCCCTATCTCGGCCTCCTCGTTCTCTGTGGTGCGGCGGGGTATATCCTGGCGGCGCGGCGTCATCTGGACACGATACCGCTTGCCCTTGCCTACACTCTTCTCGCTGTGGGGCTCATTGAGGTGGCGCGGCTGAAGCCGGATCTCTTTGCCGCACAGCTGCGCTGGGCGTGTGTCGGTATCGCCGCGTGGATGCTGGTGCTTCTCTTTTGGGCGCGGCTGCGTCGGATGCTCGCCTATCCCTATGTGCTCGGTGCGGCGACGACCATCGTTTTGCTCCTGCCGCTGCTCTTTGGCGTCTCCATTGGCGGCAATAAGAACTGGCTCGCATTCGGAGCGTTTTCCGTGCAGCCCTCGGAGTTTGGGAAAATCCTTCTCGTATTCTTCCTCGCGGCGTATCTTGCCGATCATCATGCCGTGCTGACCCTGCCGGCGCGCCGCGTCGCTTTTCTTCATCTGCCGCCTGTGCGCTTTATCGCGCCGCTCGTGGCACTCTGGGGGCTCTCGGTGCTGATGTTTGTCATTGCACATGACCTCGGCGCAGCACTCTTCTTCTTTGGCATGGCGGTGGTCATGACCTATATGGGGACGGGGCGCAAGTCGTATGTGTTCCTCGCCGGCGTGTTCATTCTGGCTGCGGCGGCACTCAGCTATATGCTCTTTGGGCACGTACGCGTGCGCTTTGATATTTGGATGCATCCGTGGGCAGATCCCAACGGGATGTCGTATCAGATCGTCCAATCGCTCTTTGCCATCGGCAGCGGCGGCGTCTGGGGGACAGGGCTCTCCGAAGGACATCCCGGGCTCATCCCCGAGGTGCACACCGATTTTATCTTTTCGGCGATTGCCGAGGAATTTGGGCTGATCGGTGCCGTTTTTGTCCTCATGGCGTATGCGCTGCTCTTTTGGCGCGGCATTCAGATCGCACTGCGGCAGGCGCGGGTGGAGGAGACGCTCCTCGCTGCGGGGGCTGCGGTCGCGCTCTTGCTGCAGGCGTTCATTATCGTGGCGGGCGTCACGAAGCTCCTGCCCCTGACGGGCATTACCCTGCCGTTTGTCAGCTACGGGGGCAGCTCGATGGCGGCGAGCTTTGTCTTTCTCGGGATTCTGACCGCGCTCTCTGCCCCGCGCAAGGAGGCGGCATCATGACGGATGGAAAAATGCGCCGCCATATCGCAGCGGCGGCAGCCTGCCTCCTCATCCTCATCGCCGTCCAGATCCTCTATCTGGTCAAGATTTCCGTGTGGGACGGCGCGTCGCTCGCTGCGCATCCTCTCAATATGCGCTCTGCTCTCATGGAGGAGGATATACGGCGCGGGCGCATCCTCGATCATACGGGGCGCGTTCTCGCGGAGAGCGATGCCGCAGGAAACCGCTCCTATCCCTATGGCGCTGTGCTCGCTCCCGTGACGGGGTACCGCACGGATCGCCACGGGGCGACGGGCATCGAACAGACGGAGGGGACGCCGCTCAGCGGCGTGACGAACGATGTCGCGGGCATGGGGCCGCTGCGCACCCTGCTCCGCGCCGATGCGGGCTATGATGTCCGCCTCACCGTCGATGCGGAGCTCTCGCAAACTGCGTACCGTGCCCTCGGCGAGCACCGTGGTGCTGTCGTCGTGATGGATGCGGAGACGGGCGCGCTCCTAGCGATGGTGAGTACGCCGTCCTTTGACCCGTCCGTGACCGAGCGCTCATGGGATACGCTCTCGTCGCGTGCGGACAGCCCGCTCGTCAATCGTGCCGCGCAAGGGCTTTACCCGCCCGGCTCGACCTTTAAGACATTGGTCGCCGATGCGGCGCTCGCCACGGGCGTCACAACGACGGACGAGATATTCGACTGCACGGGTGAGCTTGCGATCGGCAGGGACTATGTCTTGCATGAGCCGCACGGTGAGGCACACGGGCGGCTGCGTCTGGCGGATGCCCTGCGCGAATCGTGCAACATCACCTTTGCGACCCTCGCCATGCGCATGGGGGACAAGGGGCTCAGCGATGCCTTTGACCGCTTCGGGATCGGGGCAGAGCTGAGCGCGCCGGAGGTTTCCATGGCGGCGGCACACGTTCCCACCTTGCACGGGCTGAGTGATGGGGAGATCGCTCAGCTCGGCTTCGGGCAGGGGCAGCTGCTCGTCACGCCGCTGCAGATGGCACTCGTTGCCGATGCGTTCGCAAACGGCGGGCGCATCATGCAGCCCTACCTCGTGGATGCCGTCCTGACGACGGGCGGCATCGCACTTGAGACATCCAGCCCGAAGGTTTGGCGGACGGCGACGACACCCGAGCGTGCGGGCATCATCGACGGGGACATGGCGGGGGTTGTCGCCTCCGGAACGGGCACGGCGGCGGATGTCGCGGGCGTGCGTGTGACAGGCAAGACCGGTACGGCGGAGAACGCCACCGGTACGGATCACGCGTGGTTCATCGGGTCGGCAGAGCGCGGCGGCCGCAAGATCGTCCTCTCCGTCCTCGTGGAGGAGGGCGGCTTCGGCGGGAGAGCCGCGGCGGGCATCGCCCGTCAGATCATACGTACATATTTCGAGGGCTGATGCCCTCATGAATCGAGCCTCCCCTACAGGCAGAGGCGATAGGAGGAACAAACATGGTCGAGCGTGTCTTGGATGGACGCTACGCACTGGAGATGCTCGTAGGCAGCGGCGGCATGGCAGATGTCTATCGGGCGAAAGATCAGCTCCTGGAGCGCACGGTTGCCGTAAAGATTCTGCATCAGCAGTATGAGCACGACACGGAGTTCATCGGACGCTTTCAGCGCGAGGCAAAAGCTGCAGCGCGCATTACGCATCCCAACATCGTCAATGTCTACGATGTTGGTGTCGCCGAAGGGCGTCACTACATCGTCATGGAATATGTGCCGGGACGTACGCTGAAGGAGCGCATCAAGGAAGAGGGCGCGCTGTCTGTGGCACAGGCACTCCACATAGCAAAACAGATTGCCGGTGCACTGGCACAGGCACACGCAAACAATCTCGTGCACTGCGACATCAAGCCGCACAACATCCTCGTCATGCCCGACGGAAATGTCAAGGTGGCGGATTTCGGTATCGCGCGTGCGGTCACCGAGTCCACCATGACCTACAACGACAACATCATGGGCTCGGTGCACTACTTCTCCCCGGAGCAGGCGCGCGGCACGATCATCACGCCGAAGTCCGACGTGTACTCCCTCGGCGTTGTCCTCTATGAGATGCTCTCAGGGCATATTCCCTTTGACGGCAATACGGCGGTGAGCATTGCGCGCAAGCATCTTGAGGAGGAGCCGCAGCCGCTCCGCCGCCTCGTGCCCGGCATTCCTCCTGTCGTTGAGGCACTCGTGGCACGCATGATGGCGAAGGATCCTGCACAGCGGCCGGACAGCAGCACCCTTGCGGCGGATATCGCCCATACGGAGCAGCTGCTGCGCGGCGATCAGACGACCGCCGTCCCCGCCTTTGATCCGGATGCGACGCGCGTCCTCAGCCCGCAGGAGGCACAGGAGATTCACGCCGCCGTGCCGGTGGAGGATGAGGCGGAACCCGTATCGGTGAATGAGCGGCCGTTCTATCAGAAAAAGAAGTTTAAGTTCGGCATTGTCCTCGTTCTTCTCTTGGGCTTTTTCACCGGATTTTTCCTCAGCTTCGGCAAGTTCTGGAGCTCGGTCGAGGTCACTGTGCCCGATGTGACGGGGAAACAGCTGACGCTCGCACGTCAGATCCTCGAGGATCAGCATCTGCGCGTCACCGTGGCGGAGACCTATGATGCGTCTGTGCCCGTCGGCATCGTCGTTTCACAGACACCCGAGGCGGGGATGACGGTCAAGGAAGAGCGCACGGTCACCATCTACGTCAGCAAGGGCGGCGAGGAGATTGAGATGCCGAACCTGCGCGGACTGAAAAAAGAAGACGCCATCAGCAAGCTCGAAAAGATGGGGCTGCGCCTCGGCTCGGCATACGAGACATATTCGGATGAGGACAGCGGTACGGTCATTTCGCAGGATCCGCGCAGCGGGTCGCGCATCAGCAAGGGGCAGAGTGTCGATATCACCGTCAGCAAGGGGCAGAAGGTCAAGAAGGTTGCTGTTCCCGATGTGCAGGGCGTCCCGCTCGACCGCGCACGCGCGATGCTGGAGGGCAGCGGCCTGAAGGTCGGCGGCACGTCGGAGGAAACGAGCACGCAGGCAGAGGGAACGGTCATCCGTCAGTCACCTGCGGCGGGGGCCGAGACAGAGGCCGGCACAGCCGTGCGCCTGACCGTTTCGAGCGGCAAGGGCGCTGAGACGAAGAGCAGCGGGAAAAACAGCGAACCGAAGAAGGGCGATAAAGACCCTGCGGGACGACGCATCCAGACGGAAAAGACAGAGTAGGGCGGTGGCTGTGCATCAGTACGGACGGATTCTGAAGGTCTACAACAGCGTCGTCCACGTCTCTGTGGATGGTGCGGAGATGCTCTGCAAGCTGCGCGGCAAGAGTATGCGCGGGCGGGATGCACTGCTTCCCGGCGATGTTGTGCGCGTAGCATGCGGCACAGACGGTGAAGGCGTGATCGAGGGGGCGGAGCCGCGTACGACCCTCCTCGCGCGCCCGCGCGTGGCGAACCTCACGCAGATCGTTATCACTGTGGCGGCGGCGTCACCCGACCCGCATCCGCTCGTCGTCAGTCGCTTTCTCGTGCTCGCCGAGCACAGCGGCATACGGAACATCGTGCTCTGCATCAATAAGATCGACCTGATCGACGGGGAGGCAGCAGCGCGTCTCTGTGCGCCGTACGAGGCGGCGGGGTATCCTGTCCTTCCCGTTTCGGCAGCGGAGGAGTCGGGCATTGCGGCACTGCGGGAAAGACTGAGCGGTGAGATCACTGTCTTTGCAGGACCATCGGGCGCAGGAAAATCCTCCCTGCTCAATGCGATGGATTCATCCCTCGGCCTGGCGGTGGGGGCAGTCAGTGAGAAAATCGGACGCGGACGGCATACGACGCGCCGCGCCGAACTCCTTCCCTTTGCGGGCGGCTATGTCGTCGATACGCCGGGCTTTACACAGCAGGAGCTGACGGGAATCGCGGCGGACGACCTTGCAGACTGCTTTCCTGAGTTCCTGCGTTTTCCAGGCTGCCGCTTCACGCCGTGCAGCCACAGTCATGAGCCGGACTGTGCCGTCAAGGCGGCGGCAGAGGAGGGGCGGCTTGCGTGTGAGCGGTACGATGCCTACATCGCACTGCTCAAAGAAATTCGGTCGGCTAGAAAATAGGAGACAGATCCATGGCACATGAACACGAATACGAAGAAGAGATCATGGAGGAAGAGGAGCATATCCACATGGAGCGTCCGACGATTGTTGCACCGTCCATTCTCTCGGCGGATTTTGCGAATCTCGGGGCAGAGGTGCGCCGCGTCGAGGAAGCGGGAGCAGAGTACATCCACATTGATGTGATGGATGGGATGTTTGTGCCGAACATCACGATGGGTGCATGTGTGGTTGAGAGCCTGCGCAAGGTGTCCAAGGCGGTCTTTGACGTGCATCTGATGGTCGAGCACCCCGAGACACACATCGAGAGCTTTGCACGTGCGGGGGCGGACATCATCACCTTTCATGTCGAGGCGACGCGTCACGCGCACCGCATCATCCAGCAGATCAAGGCGGCGGGCTGCCGTGCGGGCATCGCGCTGAATCCCGGCACATCCATCTACACGCTCGAGGAGCTGATCGACGATGTCGATATGGTGCTGCTCATGACGGTGAACCCCGGCTTTGGCGGGCAAAAGTTCATCGAGAATATGCTTGGCAAGATCCATGCCCTCTACCATACGATTGAGGGGAATGAACTGAATGTCGACATCGAGGTCGACGGCGGCATCAATGCGGAGACGGCGGAGTCCGTGCGCTCTGCGGGAGCGAATGTGCTCGTCGCCGGATCGTATATCTACGGTGCGGCAGATGTATCTGCTGCCATCGCGTCGCTGCGCGGCTGATTGAGAGAGGGGAGGACGGTATGGGAGAACGCGCGGTCATTCTGCTCTCGGGCGGACTGGATAGCTGCACCTGCATGGCGATCGCCCATGCGGCGGGACAGGAGCTCTATCCGATCAGTTTTAACTATCATCAGCGCCACAGTCGTGAGCTGGATGCGGCAAAGAGCATTGCCGCTCACTACCATGCGGCAGAGCATCTCATCATCGAAACGAATATGGACGCCATCGGCGGCTCGGCACTGACCGACCGTGCCATTGATGTTCCTCCGGGCGATGCGGAGCGGTCAGACATACCCGTCACGTATGTGCCCGCCCGCAACCTCATCTTTCTCAGCTATGCCATCGGCTATGCGGAGCGCGTCGGTGCTTCACACGTCTACATCGGCGTGAACTCTGTCGACTACTCGGGCTATCCCGACTGCCGGCCCGCATTTATTGCGGCGTTTCAGCGTGCGGCAGATGCGGCGACGGCGGCATCGGCAGAGGACGGACGGCGCATCGTCATCGAGACGCCGCTCCAGCATCTCTCCAAGGGGGAGATCATCCGCCGCGGCGATGAGCTCGACGCGCCCTACGCCCTGACGACGAGCTGCTATCAGGGCGGCGCCGTGGCATGCGGCGTCTGTGACAGCTGCCTTCTGCGGCTGCGCGGCTTTGCCGAGGCAGGGCTGCATGACCCCATCCCGTATGCTGAGGGGAAGAACTGATGCAGGACGTACAGAGCCGGGAGGACGGGCGCGGCATCGCCATTCAGCGCGTCGGCGTCAAGGCCGTGCGCCTTCCCTTTCTCATCAAAAAACAGGCGGGCGGCTATCAGCAGGTGCTGGCAGCGATTACCTTCACCGTCTCCCTGCCGATGGAGTTCAAGGGGACGCACATGAGCCGTTTCCTTGAGATCCTGCTTCCGTGGCGTGAGAAGCCTCTCGCCGAGGAGGAGATGGATGCGATGCTCAGGGAGGCACTCGATCGGCTCCACGCCGAGGCGGCAGAGGTGCGGCTCGCATTTACCTACTTCCTCGAAAAGAGAGCACCCGTCAGCGGACGCACCTCCCTCCTCGATGTCGATGCCTCCTTTACGGGGCGCAAAAGGCGCGGGATGCCGATGGAGTTTGAGCTGGGGCTATCCATGCCGTTCACCTCGCTCTGCCCGTGCAGCAAGGAGATCTCCTCCTATGGGGCACACAATCAGCGCTCGCGGGCACGTGTGCGGCTTCGCTTCCATGAGGGCGTGCCGTGCATCTACATCGAGGATTTGGCAAAGCTTCTCGAGCAGCAGGGCTCTGCGCCTATCTATCCGCTGCTGAAGCGCGCCGATGAGAAATACGTCACAGAGGAAGCCTACGAGCATCCGAAATTCGTCGAGGATATTCTGCGCGATACGGTTCTTGCGCTGCGGCAGCTGCCGGGGCTTGCGTACTTCTCGCTCGCATGTGAGAATGAGGAGTCCATCCACAGCCACAATGCCTTTGCGGCACATGAAGAGTATTTGGATTAGAGGAAAGGGGAGGAGAGGCAGACGATGCGCAAATTCATACGACGCTTTCTCCTCCTTTTCATTCTCGTTGTCGGCATCTCCACCGCCGTCATCTACACGACAGTGGACATAAATACGCTGCAGAATCTGAACCAATTTCAGCCGTGGTCGCTCGCCCTCGCGCTCTGTGCCATCGCGCTCGGCATGTTCTTTGACGGCAGCCGCCTGATGCACCTCGTCCGCATCTCAAACGAACGGATTACGCTCTATCAGGCGGTGCAGGTGATCTTCGGCAACTATTTTCTCGCACTTCTGACGCCCGGTGCGACGGGCGGTGCCGTGGCGCAGGTTATGTTCCTGCGCCATGCGGGCGTGCCCACGGGAAAGGCAGCCGTGCTCGTCATCGTGCGCACGCTGCTCTCGATCTTCTTTCTGGCACTCTGCATGCCGCTGATCTTCCTGCATGATGAGGGCATTGTCCCGGGGATATCAAACGATGTTCTCATGGTGATTACCCTCACCGCGTTTGTCGGCATCATCCTCATCGTCGTCGGCGCACGGCGCGGCTATCTGGACTATCTCGTCGTGCGGATCGCGCGCCGTCTGCGCGACCATCGCCGGCGCAAGCTCTTTGCCTTCTATCGCGACACGAAAAGCGCGATTTCTCTCCTGCTCGACGCGCCGCGCCAGATGCTCGTTGTATTCGTCGAGTCCGGGCTGAACCTTCTGTGCATCTATGCTGTCGTGCCGTGTCTCTTGCTGGGGCTCGGCGTCACGGATGCCGATTGGTACACTGTCATGGGGCGCATGATCTTTCTCAATATGCTCCTCTACTTCAGTCCGACGCCGGGCGGCTCGGGCATCGCTGAGGGCGGATTCGTTCTCCTCTTTTCCTCCGTCGTCCCTGCGGGGACGGTCGGTATCGTTGCCGTCTGCTGGCGTCTCATCGCCGAGTATCTGCCGTTCCTCATCGGTTTTTACTACACCGTCACCGTCTTTGGCCGTGAGTTTTTGCGGCGCTATTGAGCATTTTTTTGCTGCACGACATTCGCCCGTGCAGTTTTTTTGTGCGGTGAAATGTGAGGAAGTATTCAGTTTATGACAGCATATTTTATATTGTTTTTTACGATTACGTAAATGACAGTGAAGAGTTCATTCACTTTCGCTTCAATCCCAAAATGTGCATCCATTAGGTGGATGAGCTTTGAAATATAATTTTATAAGAATACAAAGAATCATCTTTACAGTAGGATAAAATAAGGATATACTACAGTTAACCTACTATGTCAGCAACGGGAGCTGATATGGAAATAGAAGACTTCGGTGCTCTGGCCGGAGCATGCTGCATCATTCCATTAAGGGGGAAGTGTAAGAAATGGGACTTAGAACCAAATCCGTCTTATTTTTTGATCTGTGCGTGGTGCTGATCTGCGTCTGTACGGCACTGATCGGCTGGAAGAGTGCGAACAGTGGCTTCGACAGTGCACTGCAGTCACAGGCGCGTTCGAGTGCACAGCTGCTCGAGGAGAACATGAATGCACTCTATCCGGGGGAATGGCACGTAGAGGACGGAAAACTCTACAAGGGGGATCACCGCTTTGGCGACAATCAGGAGGTTGCCGACAAGCTCGGTGAGATCTGTCAGGGGTATGTCACCTTCTTCGCAGGGGACACGCGCGTCTCGACGAACCTGAAGAATGCGAGCGGGGAGCGTATCCTCGGAACAAAGGCGAGTGCCGAGGTGACCGATACCGTCCTGAAGGGGAATAAGGCTTTTTCCGGCAGCGTTATGATCAATGACATCGAGTATGAGAGCGCCTACCTTCCTCTCCGTGATGGGGGCGGGAAGTCGATCGGCATCCTTTTTGTCGGTGTCGGCTCCTACGTTATGGATGATGTGCGGCATCAGTTCCTCATGGTCACTGCGATTGCGGCAGTTCTCATCATCCTCGGCTTAAGTGTGTTCTCCTATGTGGCGATCGGCAAGGCACTGAAGCCCATCGAGGATCTCACGGAAGGGCTTGGGAAAATCGCAAAGGGAGATCTCCGCGTTGCCGATCTGGATGATACACGCAGTGATGAGCTCGGGATACTTGCGCGCAGTGCAAATGACATGAAGAACCGCCTGCGTGAAGTCATGTCGAATGTCTCGCGCTCCGCTGAGACGGTAGCAGCTTCCTCAGAGCAGCTGACAGCGAGCACGCAGGAGACACTCGAATCCATTACGCATGTCGCACAGAACACCACCTCGCTTGCCGAGGGTGCTGCGGAGCAGTCGAGCATGATCGACAGCCTGTCCGCGAATGCCGATGAGATGTCGGATAAGATGAATCAGCTCTCCAAGCAGACAAGCAGCGTCTACAAGCTTTCGCAGCACGGGCAGGAGAGCACGGAGAACGGGCAGAAACAGGTGGATGATGCCGTGAACCGGATTCAGGGCATCGCCGAGCAGGTCAGCGCTGCAGCAGGGCTCGTCGAGGCTCTGGGCAAGCGTTCCGATGAGATCGGCTCCATCGTTGATACCATATCGGGCATCTCCGAGCAGACGAATCTCCTCGCGCTCAACGCCGCCATCGAGGCGGCACGCGCCGGCGAGGCAGGACGCGGATTCGCCGTCGTCGCGGAGGAGGTTCGCAAGCTCGCAGAGCAGTCGGGCGAGTCGGCAAAGAACATCGCCGACCTCATTCGCCTTATCCAGAAGGATACGGCGGACGCTGTTGCCGCCATCCGCCAGGGGAATGAAAACGTCGATGAGGGGGCTTCTGTCGTCGCCTCCTCGGGTGAGGCGTTCCGGACCGTGGCGGAGAACTTCACGGAGCTGGGGCGGAACATTAGTCTTGCCTCGGATGCCGTCGATGTCGTCAGCAAGGCAAAGGATAATATGATTGAGTCGCTGAAGCGCGTGGAGGCCATCACGCGCAAGTCGGCGGACGATACGCAGACCATCTCGGCAGCCGCCGAGGAGCAGGCTGCGGCAATGCATCAGATGTCGGATGCAAGCAATACACTTGCGACGCTGGCACAGGAACTCCAGAACGAGGTGCAGAAGTTCCATCTTTAAGGAATTGCCGGTCCAATGAGGTCAGCCAGATTGGCGTAGATAGTTTGTCCGAACAAGGCAGCAAGCCGGACGCATAGCAATAGCTATGCGTCCGGTTTGTTTCCTTGACAGGACAAAAAAGATGCGTCAAGATGGCGCGGCTGAATGGCTCAGTGATTCCTTAAGATGTATTTGACAAAAATCAAAAAGTCAAATATAATAGGAACAAATATGAAAAACACAAAGAAGGTGTTATGATGAGCAACATTGCCGATATGATAGAATCCTATATCCTGCGCCAGCTGGCCGCCCGTCAGGACGGGAAAGTCGAACTGCGCAGGACGGATATTGCCGATGAGATTTCGTGTGCACCGTCCCAGATCAGCTATGTGCTCTCAACGCGGTTTACGCAGGATAAGGGCTTCGTGGTGGAGTCACGGCGCGGTCTGGGCGGGTTCATCCGCATTGTGCAGGTGCCGCTCCATGATCTGGTTTACCGCGATATGATGTCGAAGATCGACGAGCATACGGAGTGCGAGTCTGTGCAGTCCATGCTGCGCTATCTCATGCAGCATGGGATGATTGAGACACGCGAGGCAGCATTGATGCTGCAGATGGTAACAGGGCTCTTTCATGCGGAGTCACTCGATGCGAAGGAGCGCGTCCAAATGTTAAAGACGATGTTTTTGACACTGGAGAAATTTACGTAGCCGTTCGATAACATAGATAGAAGACTGCGGAGAACATTGGGAAGGACACATTGATGATCTGTGAGGAATGCGGCCGCAACGAGGCGATTGTGCATATCGTGCAGATCGGGCCGGGCGGCAAGAGTGAAAAGAATATATGTATGAGCTGCGCCGCGCGCTACGGTGCGTCGATTCTTCGCGCCCAGCAGGAGAATGTTTCGGCGGATGACTTCCTGAAGGGACTGTTTGGCAGCAATCAGGAGGAGAACGCAGAGGAAGAGGATGCACCGCGCATTACCTGTCCGAACTGCGGGATGCATTTTGACGATCTCTCGAAGACGGGGCAGATCGGCTGCTCGGTCTGCTACGAGACGTTTCATCATGAGCTCGCGCCGCTCCTGCGGCGCATCCATGGAGCGAGTATTCATCGTGGAAAGATTCCGCGCCGCTCGGGCAGCGGGATCATGCTGCGCCGTGAGGCGGAGCAGCTCCGCACGCGCCTAAAGGAAGCCGTCGCCCATGAGGAGTATGAGAAGGCGGCAGAGCTGCGCGACCGGATTCGCGCGCTGGAGCAGCGGATGGAGGAGAGCAGTCATGGCGCTTGAGGATCTCCTGCGCGCGGAGCGGCTTCCGTGGTTTGCTGCGGGGGGGCAGGATGCCGATGTCGTGCTCTCGAGCCGCGTACGCCTTGCCCGCAACCTCCTGCGCCTGCCGTTTCCGGGGCGTGCCGGTGAGGATCAGCTGGCGGAGATACGGCGCATCCTAGATGAAGCACTGGCGGATATCAGCACGGCGTTCGGACAGCCGTTTGAGCGCATTGCTGTCGATGCGCTGACGGATGTGGAGCGGGCGGTGCTGATCGAAAAGCGGCTCATCAGTGAGAAGTTCGCTGCGGGGCAGCCGCAGCGCGCGGCCTACATCAGTGCCGATCTGGGGATCAGTATTCTCATCAATGAGGACGATCATCTCAAGATCCAGGTGATGACGCCCGGTCTGTCCGTCGCGCAGGCATTTCGCACAGCGGCGAAGGTAGACGACTTTATTGAGGCGAAGCTGGATCTTGCTTTCGACGAGCGTATGGGCTATCTGACGGCACAGCCGACGAATCTCGGCACGGGACTGCGCGCCTCGGTCGTCGTCCATCTGCCGGGGCTGGTCTACACGCGCAACATCGAGAACATCAGTCATTCGTTTCCGCAGCTTGGCCTTGCCGTTCAGCCGCTTTATGGGGGCGGCGAGGGTGCGCATCTCTATAAAATTTCCAATCAGCTCACGCTCGGTTATGCAGAGGCAGAGATCATCGAGAATCTGCGTGCTGCCGTGGGAGAGATCGCCGCACACGAGCGGCGTGCACGCAAGGCACTCTCCTACGTCGGAAAGGATAGTGTTGAGGATGGCGTTTGGCGTGCATTCGGGATTCTTTCGTATGCAAGGTCGTTGACAGAGGAAGAAACACTTGACCTGCTCTCGCGTGTGCGTTATGGTATAGACCGTGGGATTATCACCGGGGTGTCGGGGGACTGCTACGGTGAGATCATGGTTGCGGCGCGCGATGCCTATCTTCGGTATATGGCAGGTGGGACGGAACTGACCGCGGGGGAGATCGCCGGTATGCGCGCAGCGCGTGTGCGAGCGATTTTAGATCGATACAGAACACAGGGGTAAGGAGGGGAACAGCTTGAACTACCGTCAATTTTTTACGCAGACGGCGATTAAGGCCGTGGAGTTTTCGCAGTATATTGCACAGCGGCGCGGCAAGGGGTATATCGGTACCGGCCAGCTGCTGCTCGGTATTCTGCACATGCGCGATACGATTGCCGCCGAGACACTTGATAAATTCGGCGTGGACTACGACAGCGCAGAGCAGGTGATTCGGGAAGGGGACGGTTTTCAAGACGTCCTGACCCCGGAGGAGACGCCCTACTATACGCGGCGCGCACAGCGCGTCATGCAGGGGGCGATTGATACGGCGCGTGAAGCGCGCTCCTTCGTGACGACGGAGCACATTTTGCTCAGCCTGCTCTCCGAAGGTGAGGGGACGGCTGTCCGCACACTGGAGGATCTCGACGTCGATATCGAGGCACTGCAGAGTGAGGTGAGTGCCAAGATGGACGACACGGAGGACGAGGTCAAAGAGAAGTCCGCGCGCCGCAAGAGCGCTAAGGACACGCGCAAGGGGCTGCCCGCCTCACTGAAAAAGTTTGGTACGGATCTGACCGCAGCGGCCGGGGCGGGAAGTCTTGACCCCGTGATTGGCCGTACGGCGGAGATTGATCGCGTGATTCAGATTCTGGCACGGCGGACGAAGAACAATCCCCTCCTGCTTGGCGAGGCGGGGGTCGGTAAGACGGCCATCGCCGAAGGTCTGGCACGCCGCATTGCTGCCGGAGAGGTGCCCTTTCTGCTGGAGGACAAGCACATTGTGACGCTGTCGATGACGGCACTCGTCGCGGGCACGAAGTACCGCGGTGAGTTTGAGGAGCGGCTGAAGAATGTGGTGGATGATGTCATCAAGGCGAAGAACATTATCCTCTTCATTGATGAGATTCACACGCTTATCCGTGCGGGCGGCGCCGAGGGTGCGCTCGATGCGGCAAACATCCTGAAGCCCGCTCTTGCACGTGGTCAGATGCAGATCATCGGGGCAACGACGCTCAGCGAGTACAAGAAGTACTTTGCGAAGGACGGTGCGCTCGCACGGCGGTTTCAGTCGGTGACGGTCGATGAGCCGGATGCTGCGGATGCGGAGCAGATTCTCTTCGGCCTGCGCAGCCGCTATGAGGAGTTCCATCATGCGCGCATCGAGGATACGGCGATTACGGCGGCCGTGCGACTCTCGAAGCGGTACCTGACGGATCGCTTCCTGCCGGACAAGGCGATTGATCTGATGGATGAGGCATCCTCCCATGTGCGCATGAGAAGTGCGGGGGGGACGGATCGCTTGGTCGGTCTGCGCCGTGAAATCGCAGGGGTGGTCAAGGAGAAGGACGCCGCTGTCAACAAGCAGGACTATGAGGCGGCAGCGCATCTGCGCGACCGCGAGAAGAATTTGCGCGCGAAACTCGATGCGTCTCGCAAGGGAGAGGACGCACGCATGGAAATCCGCGTGACGGAGGATGATATTGCGGCCGTGGTGGCACAGTGGACGGGCATTCCCGTGCAGCGCATCGCGGTCAAGGAATCCGACCGCCTGTTGGCGCTTGAGTCGCAGATTGGTCGCCGTGTCATCGGACAGGACGAAGCGGTGCATGCCGTAGCGCGTGCTGTCCGCCGCGCGCGTGCCGGGGTCAAGGATCCGCGCCGTCCGATCGGCTCGTTCCTCTTCCTCGGGGCGACGGGCGTCGGCAAGACGGAACTGGCGCGGGCACTCGCGGAGTCGGTGTTTGGCACCGAGGATGCGATCATCCGCTTCGATATGTCGGAGTACATGGAAAAGCATACGACGGCACGTCTGGTTGGTGCGCCTCCGGGCTATGTCGGCTACGAGGAGGGCGGTCAACTGACCGACGCCGTGCGGCGCAAACCCTTTTCCATCATTCTCTTTGATGAGGTGGAGAAAGCTCACCCCGATGTCTTCCACATGCTGCTGCAGGTGCTGGAGGATGGTCGCCTGACGGACGGACAGGGGCGCGTTACAGATTTCCGCAACACCATCATCATCATGACCTCGAATGCGGGGGCAGATCATCTGCGCTCGACACGGGGAACCATCGGCTTTGCCGTCGGCGGGACGGCAGGATCCGACGAGGAACAGGCGAAAAAGCGTGTCCTCGATGAGGTGCGTAAGATCTTCCGTCCCGAGTTCCTCAACCGTGTGGACGATATGATCGTCTTCAATGCGCTCGGCGAGCCGGAGCTGACGAAGATTGTGGACATTCTCCTGCGCGATGTGAAGCTGCGTCTCGCGGAGCAGGAGATCAACATGGAGGTCAGCCCGTCGGCGAAGCGTGTGCTCATTACGAAGGGGACGGATGTCAAGTGCGGCGCGCGTCCGCTGCGGCGCGCCATCCAGAAGAACCTCGAGGATGTACTGGCAGAGCGACTGCTCGCCCGTGACTTTGCGGCGGGGGATGTCATCTCCGTGCGAAAGCTCGGTGATGGACTGGACTTCGTGAAGAAGGACAAGACGCACAATCGACGGACGAAGAAGAATAAGAAGGAACCATGCCATGAAACGTGAGGGGCGCAACGTACTTGCGCCGCATTCGTGGATGGGATATGGGGGGGACTTTCTCCTCAACTTTGCATGGTCGCTGTTCTGGCTTGCACGGTCCGTACGGCGAATGATTTTGCTGCGGTGAATGGAGGGACTGTATCGGCAGTCCCTTTTTCGTGTTCTTTCGATGGAGACTTTATGGCAAAAAAGAAAAAGACGATGTACGTCTGTCAGAACTGCGGCTACGACAATACGCGATGGATGGGCAAATGTCCGGGCTGCGGTGCGTGGAATACGATGGTGGAGGAGGTCGTTGCTCCGCCAGCGGAGGAGCGGCGCGGTACCGCCTCGTCAGGTGAGCCGCCGCAGCCCATTGCGGAGATCCGCGCAGAGGATCTGCCGCGCTTTTCGACGGGCTCGGGGGAGCTCGACCGCGTTCTCGGCGGCGGTGTGATACCGGGAGCGATGGTGCTCGTCGTCGGTGATCCCGGCGTCGGGAAATCGAGCCTTACTCTGCGTGCATCGGCGGATATCGCACGGGCAGGACGCCGCGTCCTCTATGTGACGGGGGAGGAAAGCACACGGCAAATCCGCATGCGTGCCGATCGTCTGCAGGCCGTCGCCGATGAGCTGCTTGTCGTCAGCGAGACGAATCTCGATGCGATCTGCGCACACGTAGACAATGTAAAGCCCGCGCTCTTTATCATCGACTCCATCCAGACGATGTACCGTCCCGACATCGAGAGCGCGCCCGGCAGCGTCTCGCAGGTGCGTGAGTGCGCCATGGAGCTGATGCGCGTCGCAAAGACGGCGGGGATTGCCGTCTTCGTCATCGGCCATGTAACGAAGGAAGGCAGTCTGGCGGGCCCACGTGTCCTCGAGCATATCGTCGATACGGTGCTCTACTTTGAAGGAGAGCGAAATGCGGAGTACCGCGTGCTGCGCGCCGTAAAAAATCGCTTTGGCAGCACGAATGAGCTGGGGCTCTTTGAGATGCGGGATGTCGGACTGGTCGATGTCCCCGATGCGTCGAAGCTGTTTCTCTCCGAGCGCGCACCCGAGAGCGGCTCAGTCATTGTGCCAACGGTGGAGGGGACGCGTCCCCTGCTCGTTGAGGTGCAGGCGCTGGTCGCCTCGACGCCCTACCAGCCGCCGCGTCGTACGGCGGACTCCGTGGATGTCAAGCGTATCCAGCTGCTCCTTGCCGTCCTCGAAAAACGCGTGCGCCTGCCGATCGGTGCCGCAGACGTCTATGTGAAAGTCGCGGGCGGCATCCGTCTCGATGAGCCGGCGGCGGATCTTGCCCTATGTGTTGCCATGGCATCGAGCTTTGCAGGACGACTGCCGCGTCCGCAGATGGTCGTCTGCGGCGAGGTGGGGCTTTCGGGGGAGGTGCGCGCCGTCTCACAGGCGGAGCAGAGAATCATTGAGGCGCAGCGGCTCGGTTTTCACGCCGCCGTGCTCCCCATGAAGAACTACCGTCAGCTCAAAGGAAAGTTCACAGGGATGGAGCTTTTTGGTGCAGAGACGATTGGCGATGCTTTGAAGTGTGCGATGCCAAAAAATATTTAAGAAAAGATAAGATTTCCACGATAAAGAGATTGAAGAGGTGATGTGTAGATGAATGCCGGAAATCTTATGGCGGTATCGACCACGGACGGCGCATCGGCGGCAGCAGGCGTGCAGGGAGCGCGCAGTGCAGCGGCGGGCAGCCGTACGCAGACAACCTCAGGGAAGAATACGTTCAGCGATACGATGGGGGCACTGCAGAAAAAAGGGGTAAGTGCAGATGCGACCAAGATCCAGACCGGGGCTCCTTCACCGTCTGCCGTACAGGATAAACCTGCGGCGACGGGGACGGACGGGACGGCGCAGAACGCACAGGATGTGAAAAAAACAGCGTCCATGCCTGCGGCAAAAGGGCAAAGCGACGCCTTGAAGGACGTGTCCGCCGAGGACACAGCCATAGCCTCCGCAGCGGCGGCAACAGTGCTCGCAGCACTCCTGCCGGCGGATGTGGAGCAGGTTCCCGTGGAGAGCACCCCGGCGGAGGGGGAACTGCCGCCGGCCTTGGCGGATATCCTCGAACGCTATGGACTGACCGCTGAGCAGCTGCGTGATACGAAGCTGCAGACGGCGGTCGAGCATCTGCTGCAGCAGATGCCGCAGACCGATGAGAAGGGGAATGCGCTTCTCCGCGCCCTTGCGGGTGAACCGCTGACGCAGGAGTCGGTGAATACCGCAGTCATGCTGGCGCAGACGGATGCACCTGCCGCTGCGGTGGCGCGTCTCGCAGCACTCGATGCGGCAATGCCCGCACAGCTGCGCGCGGTGCTTCAGGCAGCAGCAATGCCGTCTGCGGAGGATGCAGCGACGGTGCCGGCCACGGTGACGGATGAGACACCCGTATTGCAGTCCGTTGTGCAGGTGGAATCCGTTCCCACAGCACCTGCGGAGCAGAAGACTGTCGCACAGCAGCTCGCTGTGCAGCCGACGGTCGCACAGCAGCCCGCTGCGCAGCCGACGGTCGTGCAGCAGCCCACGGTACAGACGGCCGTTTCCACGCTGCAGGAGCAGCAGCCTCTGCCGCAGGGGAAGAGTGCAGCTGCGCTGGTCGGGGAGAACCTGACCGAGGAAACGGAGCCCGCACCGAGTCCCCTCGATGTTCTCGCACAGCGTACGATGCGCCACGATGCAATGCAGCGTGACATGAGCGGAGAGAGCGCGGAGCAGAACCAGCAGCCGACGCAGAGCACCATCCCTCAGCCCGCACCCACGCATGAGAACGTCTCCTTTGAGACGACGGTGCGCACCGCTGAGATGCCCGTTTCGTCTGCCTCCGCGCAGACGGGGTCGACGCCGATCCAGACGGAGCAGGCAGCACCCGCCGCAGAGGTGCCGCAGCGCCCGCAGACCGACTACGAGATTCCGCGTCAGATTGTCGAGCAGGCACGGCTTCTGCGCACGCTGAACGATACGCAGATGATCATTCGCCTGAAGCCGGAGCATCTCGGCGAGCTGACCCTGCGCGTCGCCGTCGGCTCGGACGGAGCCGTGCAGGCGTCCTTCCACAGCGACAACGCCCACGTGCGCAGCGTGATCGAGAACTCGCTCGTCCAGCTGCGGCAGGAGCTGAACACGCAGGGGATCAAGGTGGATCGCGTCGGCGTCTATACAGGACTTGCCGATGGGCAGATGCCGCAGGGTCAAGGGCAGGAAGCATGGCAGCAGCATCAGACAGGTCACAGTGAGACACAGGTCTACGCGCACGGTGATGCCGATGACTATCTCGACGGAGAAATCATCGATGATGGTGTTACCCCCGCATCGACCCAGGAAAGTGTCGGCGGTGTAACGGCAGACGGTGTGGACTATCGCGTCTGACCATGTGAGGAGGAAGCAACGTGGCAAGTACAAACCCACTGAATACCATCAATGTCGGCGGCGTCATCCAAAAGGTCTCCGACTATGAGGCGGCACAGAACCAGGCAAAGGCCGGAAAGAAGGACAACAGCGCACTCGGCAAGGATGCGTTCCTGCAGCTGCTCGTAACGCAGATGCGCTATCAGGATCCGCTCAATCCGCAAGACAATGCCGAGTACCTTTCGCAGCTGGCACAGTTCTCTGCACTCGAGCAGATGACGAACGTCTCCAAGGGACTTGAGAACGTCAGCAAAATCGTCGACAACATTGATTCCTCGGTGCTGATTGGACAGCTCAGCTCGATGATCGGACAGCCGATCCAGTGGATATCTGAGACGAAGGGTGAGGACGGTGCCGTGTCCAAGACCAGCTTTGAGGGCAAGGTCATCGGTGTCAGCATCACGGACGGTGCGCCGAGCATCATCGCCGATGTCAATGGACAGTCGCACAAGGTTCAGATCTCCGAGGTCGTGCGCGTCGGGCGTCTCACAGCCTCAGCAACATAACCGGAGACAAAGGGCAGTTGGCCGTAACATCGGTATCGTACCGCCCTTTTCTTCTTGCATAATGCGTATCCATCGCTTATAATGGGGGCGTAACATCCCAAGGGAGTATGGGATGCAGAGAGGAAATGGAGGGATCCAATATGGCACTATCAGCCATCGGAGGGGGCTTTGGTTCAAGTCTCTTCCAACAGTCAAACCGTCAGATACATCAGCTCGGCGGCCAAGCGACGCAGGCCAAGATGGATGAGGTCAAGGCGGTTACCGGCGACTCGAAGTTCGGTTCGAGTACAAAGGCGGGAACGAGTGAGTTCCAGCAGACGCAGCGGACCGTCGTTCGTACGGGCGAGCAGAGCGCGTCACGCGCCACACAGCAGGCTGCACAGAACATGGATCCTGCGATGTTGGGTACGAGCCGCTTCCAGAAGTCGAACCGCTCGGCACAGCAGATGGGTGCCCAGGCAACGCAGGCCAAGATGGACGAGGTCAAGGCGGTCACGAGTGACTCGAAGTTTGGCTCGAGCACGAAGGCGGGGACGAGTGAGTTCCAGCAGACGCAGCGGACGGTTATCCGCACGGCAGAGCAGGTTGCTTCGCGCGCTACCCAGCAGGCAGCGCAGAACATGGATCCT
>CAUTTS010000009.1:0-40717 GCA_963541465.1 uncultured Selenomonas sp. | reverse complement strand
CGGCCGCGTGCTCCTAAAGCCCGCCGCCAAAGGTACCGGCGTTATCGCCGGCGGCCCTGCGCGTGCGGTTCTGGAGCTTGCGGGCGTGCGTGACATCCTCACGAAGTCGCTCGGCTCGTCCAACCCGAACAACATGGTGCGTGCCACGATGGAAGGCCTCATCGGCCTCAAGAACCCCGCCGATGTTGCAGCTGTCCGCGGCAAGACCGTACGCGAGATTTTTGGCTGATAAGGAGGAACGAACATGGCAAAAGTCAGAGTTACCCTGACGCGCAGCTTGATCGGTCGTCCTGAGACGCAGCGCAAAACGGTAAAATCCCTCGGACTGCGCAAGCGCAACTCCGTGACCGAGCTTCCCGACACGCCTGCCGTGCGTGGACAGCTTCACAAAGTCTCCCACCTCATCACGGTGGAAGAGATAAGAGACTGAAGAGGGGAGGCAAACATCTATGAAACTGCATGAATTACAGCCCACGGAGGGCTCGCGTGCCGTACGTAAGCGCGTCGGCCGCGGCATCGGCTCCGGCATGGGCAAGACCTCCTGCCGCGGCATGAAGGGGCAGAAGTCCCGCTCGGGCGGCGGTGTCCGCACCGGCTTTGAGGGCGGCCAGATGCCTCTCTACCGTCGCCTGCCGAAGCGCGGCTTCAAGAACGTCTGGGCAAAGACGTTCGCCGAGGTCAACGTCGGCAGCCTGAACTGCTTCGAGGACGGCACGACGGTGGATCCCGTAGCACTCATCGAGGCGGGTATTCTGAAGAACGTTCGTGACGGCGTCCGCATTCTCGGCGACGGTGAGCTCACGGCGAAGAACCTCACCGTGCGCGCACAGGGCTTTACCCAGAGCGCCGCGGAGAAAATCGCAGCAGCAGGCGGCAAAGTAGAGGTGGTCTAAGGTGCTCAGTGCCCTTGGCAACATCTTTCAGATTCCCGAGCTGCGGCAGAAGATCATCTTCACGCTCATCATGTTCGCCGTGTTCCGCATGGGGACGCACATCCCCGTGCCGGGCGTTGACCCCACGGCGATTGAGCAGCTCTTCTCGCAGGGAACGCTGTTCGGCCTCCTCGATCTCTTTTCGGGCGGTGCGTTCAGTAAATTTTCTGTCTTTGCAATGAGCATTACGCCCTATATCAACGCAGCCATCATCATCCAGCTGCTCAACGTCGTTGTACCGACGCTCGAGCAGTGGTCGAAGGAAGGCGCGGAGGGGCATAAGAAAACGACGAAGGTCACGCGCTATCTGACGGTGGTGCTCGCGTTCTTCCAGGCGATCGGCATGTCGATCGGCCTCAAGACCGCGATCCTCAATCCGAACCCTCTGAACATCCTCATCATCGCCATCACACTGACGGCGGGAACGGTGTTCCTCATGTGGCTCGGGGAGCAGATCACAGCGAACGGTGTCGGCAACGGCATTTCGCTCATCATCTTCGCCGGTATCGTCGCAGCGCTGCCGAAGAACATCGGCACGATCCTCGCCTACGTCAAGGCAGGGACGATCAGCTATTTCAGCGTGTTCGCGTTCGGCGTGATCGCACTGGCGATGATCGTCTTCGTCATCCACATTGAGACCGGCTTCCGCCGCATCCCCATCACGTACGCCAAGCGCGTTGTCGGCGGCCGCACGGCGACGGGACATTCGAGCCACATTCCGTTCAAGGTCAATCAGGCGGGCGTTATCCCGATCATCTTTGCCTCGTCGGTGCTCATGTTCCCCATCACGGTGGCACAGTTCGTCGATATCCCTTGGGTCAAGACAGCGGCGTCCTATCTTGAGTGGGGCAAACCCCTCCAGACCACGCTCTATGTCCTTATGATCATCTTCTTCACCTACTTCTATACATCGGTGACGGTGAAGATCCAGGATATGGCGGACAACCTCAAGAAATACGGTGGCTTCGTCCCAGGGCTCAGACCCGGTCAGGCGACGGCGGACTATCTCGACTATGTGCTGACGCGCATTACCCTTGCGGGTGCGTTCTTCCTCGCGTTCATCGCGGTTCTGCCGAACCTCATCGCAGAGGCAACGCACATCCAGGGCGTGTACTTCGGCGGCACGGCACTCCTCATCGTCGTGGGCGTTGCCCTCCAGACGATGAAGCAGATCGAGTCGATGGTCGTCATGCGCCACTACGAAGGCTTTATGAAATAACGTACGAAGGAGATCCCTATGCAGATCATTTTGATGGGTCCCCCGGGTGCCGGCAAGGGCACACAGGCGGTGAACCTTGTAAAACGCTACAATGTTCTTCACATCTCCACGGGCGATATGTTTCGTGAAGCCGTGAAAGAGGAGACGCCCCTCGGCAAAGAGGCAAAGTCCTACATGGATGCAGGAAAGCTCGTTCCCGATTCCGTCACCATCGGCATCGTGCGCGAGCGGCTCAGTAAGCCGGACTGCAAGGAGAAGGGATTCATCCTCGATGGATTCCCACGCACCGTCGAGCAGGCGGATGCCCTCGCAGAGATCCTGAAGGACAACGGGATGCCGCTCACGGCCGTCCTCAACATTAATGTCCCCGCCGCCGATCTCATCGAGCGCGCTGTCGGACGCCGCATCTGCAAGAGCTGCGGACATTCCTACCACGTAACGTTCAACCCGACGAAGGTGGAGGGGGTCTGCGACGACTGCGGCGGTGAGACCTACCAGCGTGCCGACGACAGCGAGGAGACAATGAAAAGCCGTCTTTCCGTCTATGAGTCCTCGACGCGTCCGCTGATCGACTACTATAAGAAGACAGGCGTCTACAAGGAGATCGACGGCCGACAGGACATCGCAAAGGTGGAGGCGGATCTTGCCGCCGCCCTTGAGGCGTAAAAGGAGCGAAAGGGAAGAATGTCAAAGCAGGATGTCATCGAGGTAGAGGGAAGAGTCGTTGAGAAGCTTCCCAATGCGATGTTCCAGGTCGAACTTGAGAACGGACACGTCGTCCTCGCTCATGTTTCCGGAAAAATACGCATGAACTTCATCCGTATCCTTCCGGGCGATAAGGTGACCATCGAACTCACCCCGTACGATCTGACCCGTGGACGCATTACCTATCGCTTTAAGTAATACGAGAAAAGCACCGATTATAGGGCGTTCGCCTGATTAGCAGGAAAAACTGGTCAACGCGAAGTTTTTATGCTAGAATAGATAAGATCGACGTTTTCGGGTATGCGGCACAGCTCCGCTGTCCCGTGCGCGCAGGGAGACGGAAGGAGGCAAGCGCAGTGAAGGTAAGACCGTCTGTGAAGAAAATCTGTGAGAAATGCAAGATCATCAAGCGCAAGGGCCGCGTTATGGTCATTTGCGAGAACCCCAAGCATAAACAAAGACAAGGATAAAAGGAGGTGCACTTATGGCACGTATTGCCGGTGTAGATTTGCCCCGTGACAAGAGAATTGAAATTGCGCTGACGTACATCTTCGGCATTGGTCTCACGACCTCGAAGAAGCTGCTCGCAGCTGCGGACGTGAACCCCGATACGCGTACGCGCGACCTCACGGAGGATGAAGTCGTCAGACTTCGTGATGCCATCGACAAGAACGCCGTGGTGGAGGGCGACCTTCGCCGCGAAATTCAGATGAACATCAAGCGTCTCGTTGATATCGGCTGCTACCGTGGCCGCCGCCACCGTCTCGGCCTGCCTGTCCGCGGACAGAACACGAAGAACAATGCGCGCACGCGCAAGGGCCCGAAGAAGGCTGTCGCAGGCAAGAAAAAGTAAAGGAGGCTCGTAGAGGTGGCTGTTAAGAAAACAACACGTTCCAAGAAAAAAGTTCGCAAGAACATAGAGTCGGGCGTTGCACACATCAGCTCGACGTTCAACAATACGATCGTCACGCTTACCGACAAGAGCGGCAATGCGCTCTCGTGGGCGAGTGCGGGCGGCCTTGGCTTCCGCGGCTCGCGCAAGAGCACGCCGTTCGCTGCACAGATGGCAGCAGAGACAGCGGCTAAGGCCGCGATGGAGCACGGACTCAAGTCCGTCGAGGTTTATGTCAAGGGCCCGGGTGCCGGCCGTGAGGCTGCCATTCGCTCGCTGCAGGCAACAGGCCTCGAAGTCAACATGATCAAAGACGTGACGCCCATCCCGCACAACGGATGCCGTCCGCCGAAGCGTCGCCGCGTCTAACAGGAGGTGGATGAAACAACATGGCAATTGATAGAGTACCAGTCTTAAAGCGCTGCCGTGCCCTCGGCCTCGAGCCGGCGACCCTCGGTCGTTCGCGCCAGTCGACGCGTCAGCTCCGCCGCACGAACCGCAAGGTATCCGAGTACGGACTTCAGCTCAAGGAAAAGCAGAAGGCGAAGTTCATCTACGGCGTTCTCGAGCGTCAGTTCCGCGGCTACTATGAGAAGGCAAAGAAGATGTCCGGCGTCACCGGTGAAAACCTCCTTTGCCTCCTCGAGCGCCGCATGGACAACGTTGTGTTCCGCCTCGGCCTTGCCAACACGCGCCGTCAGGCACGTCAGCTCGTCCGCCACGGACACTTCACGGTGAACGGCAAGCGCGTTGACATCCCCTCCGCACTCGTCCATGAGGGCGATGTGATCGAGGTCGCCGAGAAGAGCCGTTCCGGCGCCTTCTTCAAGGAGCTCAAGGAGAGCAGCAATGCACTCTCTGCACCCGCATGGCTTACTGCCGATCAGGCAAACCTGACGGGCACGGTGACACGTTTCCCCCATCGTGAGGAGATTGACGTTCCGGTCAACGAGCAGGCCATCGTCGAGCTTTACTCCAAATAATGAATGTGAATGTGTCTGCATTACGCGTTTATTATGGAGGAGGCACATAGATGACAGATATCGAGAAACCGAAGATCGAGATCGCAGAGATCAGCGAGGACGGACGTTACGGCCGCTTCATCTGCGAGCCGCTTGAGCCGGGCTACGGCACGACGTTCGGCAACAGTCTGCGGCGGATGCTGCTCTCGTCCTTGGACGGAGCGGCGGTCACCTCCATCCAAATCGACGGCGTTCTGCACGAGTTCTCCACCATTCCCGGTGTACGGGATGATGTGACGAGCATCGTGCTGGCACTCAAGCAGCTCTGCATCCGTATGCAGGACAGCGAGCCGCGCACGATCCGCATCGAGGCGGCCGGCGCGCGCGAAGTCACCGCCGCCGACATCGAGTGCGGCAGCGACATTGAGATACTCAACCCCGAACTGCATATTGCAACGATGGGGGAGACGGGAAAGCTCAAGATCGAGATGACCGTTGAGCGCGGCCGCGGCTACGTTCCGGCGGATCGGAACAAGAAGCCGGATGATGTCATCGGCGTCATCCCCATCGACTCCATCTTCTCGCCTGTGCAGCGTGTCAACTATACGGTAGAGGACACGCGTGTCGGCAACGTCACGGACTATGACCGTCTCATTCTCGAGGTATGGACGAACGGTTCCATCCGTCCCGAGGAAGCGGTGAGCAAGGCAGCGGCGATTCTCGTCATGCACCTGCGTCTGTTCCAGAACATGGACGGCAGCGTGATCGAGGAGGAGGAGGAAGTTCCGAACTTCCCGCCTGAGGAGGTCGACGACAGCGCGAAGGTGCTTGAGATGACCATCGATGATCTGGATCTTTCCGTTCGTTCCTTCAACTGCCTCAAGCGCGCCGGCATCAATACGGTTGCCGATCTCGCGCAGAAGACCGAGGATGACATGATGAAGGTGCGCAACCTGGGACGCAAATCTCTGGATGAAGTGAAGAAAAAACTTGAGGAGCTTGGACTCTCCTTGAGACAGGACAACGAATAACGATAGGAGTGGGAAACACATGAGAAAGCTCGGACGCAATTCCGCGGCCCGCAAGGCTCTCTTCAGGAGCATCCTCACATCCTTCTTCAAGCATGGACGCATTGAGACGACCGAGGCAAAAGCAAAGGAGCTGCGCTCCCTCGCCGACGGCCTCATCACGCTCGCCAAGCGCGGCGATCTCAGTGCGCGTCGTCAGGCTCTTGCGGCTCTGGCAGAAGAGGATGTTGTGCGTAAGCTCTTCGGCGAAATCGCAGAGAAGTACACGGACAAAAAGAGCGGCTACACCCGCATCTTGAAGCTCGGCCCCCGTCGCGGCGATGCCGCCCCGATGGCCATCATCGAGCTCGTCTAATCCAAAAAAAGACCGCCTGCGGGCGGTTTTTTTGTGTTAAGGATAAATTTATTTGAAAAAAAATGGGGAAACTGGTAGAATAATAAGACCTACCTACAGTTTTTGTGTGAGCAGACTGCCGGGCAGTCCGCAGCACTGACGTATCCCCATGGAGCGGATGAGGAGGAAATGGATTTGAAGACAAAGGGAACTCTGGCAGGGCGTCTCGCGTGTGCTCTCGCACTCAGCGCGACGATTGGGCTCTTTGCCGCGCCAGTGTCGGCAGAGACGGTAAAGATCAGCCTTTCGGACAGCGTGCAGATGGCACTCGCAAACAACCGCACGATCAAGCAGTCGCTCGCGGATGTGGACGCTGCGCATGAGCAACTGCATGCGGCGAACCGCAGTGCGGGGCCTCTGCTTACGTGGGACTGGACGGCGACACGCGTCGGCGGCAAGGCGAAGGAGCTCAACCCCACCCCCTACAAGGATACATACGAAAATAAGGCGACCCTTGCGATGGCGCTCTTTGATGCGAGCATGAATGCCCAGCGCAAGGAGGCACGCTACGGTCTGAACGCGGCCGATCTCACGCTGGAACAGACGAAGCAGTCTGTCCGCCTGACGGCGACGACAGATTATTTCAATGTTCTGCAGGCGCACAACATGGTACAGGTGCGTGAGGAGACGGTCGCGACGCTCGCGAAGCATCTCGACGATGTGAATGCGCAGTTCCGCGCAGGCACTGTGGCACGTGCAGATGTGCTCGCCTCCGAGGTGGAGCTCGCGAATGCACAGCAGGCGCTGACCTCGGCGAAGAACGACTATGCTGTCGCCGTTGCGACGCTGAACAATGTGATCGGTCTGCCGACGGATACGACGCTGGAGACGAGCGACGAGATGCGCTATACGGCGTACGATCTCGCCCTGTCGGACTGCACGGACTACGGTCTCGTCTACCGTGCGGATGCGGCGGCAGCACACTATACCGTCAAGCAGGCAGCGGCGGCGGTTGAGCAGGCGGCGGCGGCGAATCTTCCGACGCTGAGTGCAGCGGCGACGCGCTCGATTGCGGGCGAGCACGCCTTTAAGAACAGCATTCAGGCGAACGATATGTGGACCCTCGGTCTGAGCGCGACATGGGGCATCTTTGACAACGAGGTGACGACGGCGCAGGTGCATGAGGCAAAGGCAAAACTGCGCAAGGCCGAGGAGGCTCTGGCGGCGACGAATGAGCGCATCCGCCTTGATGTGCATACGGCATACCTCAATCTGCGCGCCGCCGAGCAGAATATCGACACGACAGAGAAAGCGGTCAAGCAGGCGGAGGAGGACTACAATATCGCCCGCGTGCGCTACAATGCGGGGGTCGGTACGAACCTTGAGGTCATGCGTTCCTCGGACAATCTGACGACGGCGCGTACGAACTATGCGACGGCACTCTACAGCTACAATACGAGTAAGGCGGCGCTCGACAATGCCATGGGCGTGCCCGTCGATCTCGATGCAATGCAGTATCGCCGTGTGATCGATCATGGCAAGCGCGCCCGTGCCGCCCGTGAGGCAGCCGTGCTTCATGAGGATGCCGTGCTTGAGACCCCGAAGGGGGCGCAGGTACGTCCGGCACAGCCGGCACCGACGGCGGAGGAGGCAGCTGCCTCCATCGAGCGCGTTCGTGCGGCCAATGCAGCCTACGAGATGACGATGGCAAAATGAGACGACGGGCATCTGCGAATGTCCGTTTAGGGGAGTTCTATGAGACAGAGGACATGGGTCTGCGCGATTGCGTTGGCGGCAGTGCTCCTCTGCGCGGCGGTCGCTGTCCATATCGTGCGGGCAGAGGCCTTTATGGCAGAGGTCGGACGGGCGGCGGGGCGCATCGCGTCGCAGCAGCTTGGGACGGATGTGCAGATCGGCGCGGTGGAGATACGTTCTCTGCATGAACTCGCCATGGATGATGTTGTGATTTACGATAAGCAGACGGAGGAAGTCCTCCGCGCCGACAGGGTGCGGGTGACGCTTCGTCTGCTTTCGTTGCTTTCATCCCCTGCGACCTCCGTGGATGAGATCCTGCTGACGGGCGTGCATGCGCATCTCGTCCAGCGGGAGGACGGCTCGTGGAACTATGCCGATCTCGTTTCGGACGATGCGGAGCCGAGTGCCTTTGTCGGGCGCATCCGCATCGCTGACGGTACGGCGGATGCCGTTGTGGCGGGGCGCAGCTATGAACTGACCGATCTGAGCGGCGCGGTGGACGTCGACCGCGGTGCATTCTCCTACGATGCGGCGGCACAGTTCATGGGCATTCCGCTGCGCGTACGCGGGGAGCAAACGAGCGATGTGCAGGATGTGCAGCTCGCGGCAGATGATGCAGATCTGACGCCGCTCCTCTCTCTCCTGCCCGAGGGGACGCTGCCCGCGCGTGTGCAGATCCGTGCACTGCACGCCGACCGTGTGCGTGCGGGGCTGCGTCTCGTGGACGGGGCACGCACGATGGAGGGACGGATCGAGGGCGTTCGGGCGGATGCCGATCTCTACGGCACGCAGACGACCCTGACAAGTGCGGCACTGCGCTTTGACGAGCGTGCTCTCTTCGTGGCGGCAACGGCGACGGCGGCGGAGCAGACGGCGCGCGTCGACGGCACGGTGCGCCTCGATACGGATGCGCCCTATCTCGATCTGTGCGTACGTGCGGAGCACTTTGCCCCCGCAGCGATCGATCCGGAGAGTACCTATACGGGAACGGTCTCTGCCGATGTTCGCGTGACGGGGACGATGGATGCTCCGACGGCAGCCGGGCACGTGACGGCAGAGGGCGGGACGGTCAGCACGATCGACGTCACCCGCGCCGAAGCCGATGTCGCGTACGCGGACGGAATACTTTCGTTCCAAAATCTTGCGGCGGAGACGTTCGGCGGGAATATTTCGGGCGAGGGTACGCTCGCGGCGGCAGATCTCTCCTATGCGGCACATCTGAAGATCGAGGGAATGCCCCTTGACCGCCTGCGGACGGACGCACAGCTGCCGCTCCCTGCGGATCTCAGCGGTACGCTCTCTGCCGATCTCGGCATCGAGGGACAGGGAACGGAGCGCACGGGGCTTGCTGTTTACGGCAGCGCAGAGGTGCTGGATGGGATGTACCGCGCCGTGCCGATGGAGCGCGCGAATGCATCCTTTTCCCTGCGCGGTCAGGATTTGACGATTGATTTTCTCAGCCTGAACCTTCCCCATGGAACGGATCTCGGCGTCGAGGGAACGATCCGCGGCGGATCGGCGCTGGATCTCCGCTTTTACGGCGGGCATGTCGATCTCTCCCTGCTGAACCGCCTCGATGATCGTCTCAGCTTTGCGGGGCTCGCGGACATCAGCGGCGAGGTGCATGGCGATATCGCGGATCCGCACGTGGAGATGAAGGTGTCGGCGATGCGCGGACAGCTGATGCATCAGCCCTTTGACAGCCTGATCTTCCGCGCGGAGGGCTCGCTCTCGGGCATCGGCATCCATGATTTTTCGATGGAGCGGAATGGGCGTGAGGTCTGGCTCGTCAACGGCACGATCGGCTTTACGGGCGAGCGGCGCATCAATATGCAGATCGACACGATGGGGGCGCGCATGGAGGATGTCGCGGCACTTGTTGCGCCCGACCAGCCGATCACGGGCAACATCGACAACATCATCAAATTCACGGGGACGCTCGACAATCCCCACGCCGTCGGCTACGTGCATTTCTATCGCGGCAGCTACGCGGGTGCACTGCTCTCGGGCATGGACGGCGACTACTTCCTCGATGACGGCATCATCCGTCTGCAGGTCTTTCACATCTACTCTCCGATGGTGGACATGGTGCTGAACGGCACGATCACTACGCAGGGCGTGCTCAATCTCGACGCCGAGGTGCGCGATCTGAACTTCAAACGGTTTGCTCATAAATTCCCCTATCCTGTGGCAGGGCACGGAGTGTTCCACGGACAGGTCGGCGGGACGATTTCGTATCCCATTTTTCGCGGCGATCTGAAGGCGGATGAGGTGACGATGAACGGTGTGACGCTGACGAAGGTACACAGTCTCGTCTACTATGAGAACGGCATCGTCACGCTCGACCGCACGGGACTCGATCAAGGAGAGAAAGGAAAGGTATCGGCGCGCCTGCACTACGACACGCGGTCGGATGTGCTGCGCGGCACCATGAATGTGGAGAACTTTGATGTCGGGGCGCTCCTCGCACTCGGCAATCAGAAGGAGAATCGCGTCAGCGGGGCGATGACGAGCCATATATGGGTCAACGGGACGCGGGATAATCCATCCCTCGGCGTGACGGGTGAGATCGCCGCAGGCACGGTCGCAGGCTATCCCGTCACCGATGCAGCAGTGGATGTCTCGCTCTCCAACCATGTGCTGACGATCGACCGCCTCGCGGGAAAGCAGGGCGACGGTGCATTCTCCGCGTCGGGGACGGTGGATTTTAACGGCATGATGGATGTCGATGTCACGGCGAACGATATTGCCCTCGGGCTCTACACGGGGCTGGCGGGCGTTGATGAGCCCGTGTCGGGCACGGCGTCCGTCACGGCGCACGTCGGCGGGACGGTGCACAGTCCCGTCGCCGATGTGTCGCTCTCTGCGAAAAACGGGGGCGTGCGCGGCGGGACGTTCGATGCGCTGGCAGGCGAGATTCAGGTGCGCGACAGTGTCGTCCGCCTCAATCAGCTGACGGTACATAAGTACATCGACGGCGTGGACTATACGGCGAGTGCACACGGCACGCTCCCCCTGCACGCGCTGACGGCAGATGCGGATGAGATGCTCAGCGCCGCCGATCAGATCGATCTCACACTGTCCCTTGATCACGCCGATCTCTCCCTACTCCCCGTGTTCTCGCGGGAGATCGAGTGGGCACTCGGCCGTACCGAGGGCGAGCTGACCATCCGCGGCTCGCTTGCTGCACCGCGCATCAAGGGTTCGCTGCGCATCAGGGATGGCGCGGTGAAGCTCAAGGCAATCGAGACACCGATCACGGAGATCGAGGTGCAGGTCGATGCGCTCGGCGATTCGATCGCCATACGTGAGTGCACGGGACGCATGGGGACGGGCAGCTATCTTCTGACGGGGCATACGGGGATGAGTGGGCTAAGACCCGCAAACTATGAGTTCATGCTCGTGATGAATGCGCTCTCCGTCAAGACGTCGTTCTACGACGGCCCTCTGACGGGCGCGTTGAAGCTGACGGAGGATACCCACTGGGGCGAGACGCTGCCGAAGGTATCGGGCACGATCGATATCGACCGCGCGCTCATCTCGATCCCAACGATTCCCGATACGGACAGTGAACTGCCGCATATCATTCTCGATGTGGGCGTATCCGTCGGGCGGCATGTGCATTTCTTCAGTCCAAATCTCTACGATATGCATCCGTCGGGGCAGGTTCATTTCGGCGGGACAACGCGTCACCCTCATACCACCGGCGCCATTGGCGTGCGGCGCGGCGACACGGTCAGCTATCTTCGCACGGTGTTCAAGATCCGCGAGGGGACGGCGACATTCAACCAAATGGAGTCGTTCCTGCCCACGATCGATTTCTATGCAGAGACGCGTCTGACCAATATGCGTGTCTATCTGAGTGCACGTGGCTCGCTGGATCACATGGATTTTCGTCTTGGGTCGTCGCCCGAGATGTCAGAGGAAGAGATTATTCGCATTCTGACTCTGCGCAGTGCGTATCAAAATGGGGAGGGAAAATTCAGTGCGGCAGATGCGCTTGCCATCGGGCTGCAGATGAGCATTCTCTCTGAAGTAGAGGATTCAATGAAAACCCTTCTGCATCTGGATGTGCTTCGCCTCTCTAGCGGGAATGGGTCATTGTTCGAATCAAAGGATGAGACTCCGCCGAATCAGCGGGAAAATGAATACAATGTTGAAATTGGCAAGTACATTGGGGATCATATACTCTTGCGTTATGTTCAGGGAATTGGCGGAGCTTCGGACAAGAGTCGGTATGGAATACAGTATGATTTCAACGATAAGTTCGGTATCTCTTATGACCGTGAGGGTCGTAATCAGATTGTTGGCGTAGAGGCACGCATACGATTTTAAGGAATAGCTGATAGAATCGACCTGTCAGCGTGGGGACGTTTCCGTTTGATCAAGGGAAGCAGGACTGGTGTATAGGACTGCTTCACGATATGCGGCAAAAGGAGGTGTGTCTATGTTTTCCACCTATATGAAAAAGCTCTCCGCCGTGAAAAAACTCGCGCCGGAGGAGGAGCGTGCGCTCTGGCGAGCGTATAAGGAGAATGGCGACATGGCGGCACGCCGCCGGATCATTGAGGCCTATCAACCGCTGGTCTTTCGCGAGGTATATCCGTACCGTGCCCTGCCGGCGGCGATGGATGCGGTGCAGGAGGGAACGATCGGGCTGATCGAGGCGGTGGAACGCTATGACCCGGACTATGGGGCGGCGTTCAGTCTCTATGCCGTGCACCGCGTGCGCGGGCGCGTTCGTGACTTTTTGCGGCGCGAGGGAAATGTCGATCTGCCCTGCCTTGAGGCGGAGACGGAGAGCCATGAGACGGCGAAGGAACTCCTGATGGATGAGCAGCCGTCCGTGGCGGAGCTTGCCGAACACCACGCGCTTGTCGGCGTCGTGGGCGACGCGATGGAGCGTCTTCCCGCGCGCGAACGCCTCGTGCTTGAGGGCGTGACCATCGGCGGCGCGGGTGCGGGAGCAATGGCGGATGCGCTCGGTGTGACGCCGGCACATGTCTATCGCCTGCAGAAGAACGGCATTCGTCGGATTCGCGGGATGCTCTCGCGTTTCATGCAGCATTGGTAATTCGCAATTTATTTTATACTTATTGAATCCTATCGCTTCTGTGTAGTATAATCGTTGGGAGGGGGAGCGCGATGGAGAGCGAACGCGAGGAGCGCAAGCGGTCCATACGGGCGGCACGCGACTGGCTTGCGGGGGCAGAGGATGCTCTCGCAGGGGCAGACGATGTGTCGGGTGATCTAAAGCTCATGCTTGCCCGCGCCGAGCTGGCGTGTACGACATCGACGCGCCGTGCGCGCCTGCGCCGTCGGGCGCGTGTTCTCCTGCCGGCACTTGCGCTCGTCGTCCTTGCGCTGTGGGGGCTGTGGCGCATGCAGGTGCAAGAGCCTGTCGCCGTGCCTGCCGCAGCGGTCGAGGAGCGGGCAGAAGTGCCGGCGTCACAGACCCCTGTGGAGAAAGCACCTGTGCCCGCTCCGCAGACTACGGTTGCCGCTGCGTCCCTTCCGCCGCATGTGACGGAAGGGACGGAGGCTCCTGCTGCAGCGGCGCATGAAACGCCTGCCGCAGCACCCGACGTCCACGAGAGTCCTGCGCCGCCCGCTGCGCATGCACCTGCATCGCGTCTGCCGAGCGCGGATATGCAGCATTTGATGCAGGTCGGCGGAAAGATTTTGAGAGAGTAGTTCGTGCATCCATGATGCACGGTGAATGAAGCGCATATCGGAAGCACTGATAAATTCAGCCGCGCCATCTTGACGCATCTTTTTTGCCCGCACTTCGGCGGAAAATCCTCCACAGAGCACCACTCTGCGTCCGGTTTTCCACCTCGTTCGGACGAAAAATCTACGCCAATCTGACGGACTTCATTTTATCAGCGATTCCTATCGCTTGCGTATGGTCTAGGAGGTTTCGCCTTTGAACAGCAAAAAGTACCGCAGACTTGCCCTTGCCGTCACACTTGGTATCGGTGTATCCGCATCCGCACTGCCGCAGGGTCATGCCGCAGCGCCAATGGATCATGAGAGTGCGGCGACCGCTGCGGAGATGGCGGGGACGGAGGCTCCCGTCCTGAGCAATACGCCGAGCGTCGCGCCGGAGGAAGCTCCGGCACAGCAGGGACCTGCCCTGACGGACAAGACGCCGCCGGCATCGGCAGACGCACGTGCGACTGCGTGGGCGAGCACGCGCCCCAGTGAGGATGCTGTGGCGCAGGGACTTGCGGCACAGGTGGGCAAGACGGTCGTCGAGATCAACTTCGCAGGAGCCTCCGAGGTGACGGAGAAGGCGGCGCATGAGGCGATTGCCATGCACGTCGGAGATGCTCTGGCGGAGGATGTGCTCGTCAAGGATCGCGACGCGATCTACGCGACGGGGTATTTCTACGATCTCTACCCGGTCTTTGAAGAGGTGCCCGAAGGCGTTGTACTGACCTACCATGTGCTGGAAAATCCGGTGCTGAAGGAAGTGCGCATCGAGGGCAACACGGTCGAAAAGACGAAAGACCTCATGGATCTTGTGACCGTGCAGAAGGGGCAGCTGCTCAACGGGCGCACCCTGCAGGAGAATGTGCAGGCGATTCAGGAGAAGTACCGCGCGGACGGCTATATCCTCGCCAAGATCACGGATCTCAACATTGCACAGGACGGGACGCTCACGATCCGCATCAGCGAGGGGACGCTGGAGGGCTATAAGGTCAAGGGGAACAAGAAGACCAAGGAGCGCGTCATCCTCCGCGAAATGCGCCAGAAGCCCGGCGAACCGTTCAACGCCAATCAGGCACGCCGCAGTATGCAGCGTGTCTACAACCTCGGGTTCTTCGAGGATGTCAACGTCAAGATGAATCCGGGCGTGGAGCCGAATGCGGTCGTCATGGAGATCGATGTCAAGGAGAAGCGCACGGGCTCGTTCGGCATCGGTGCGGGCTACTCGAGCTCCGACGGCATGGTCGGCATGGTGAGCATCAGCGACACGAATTTCCGCGGGATGGGCGACACCATCAGTCTCAGCTATGAGATGAGCGGTGACGATACGGATGCGCGCGGCTATACGTTTATGTATCGCCGCCCGTGGCTCGATAAGAAGGAAACGTCGGGGACGGTGCGTCTCTACAACCGCACCTACGAATACGACGACTACAACTCCAATGGCGACCATGTGGAGTCGTTCATGCGCAAATACTCGGGCGGCGAGCTCACCCTGAGCCGTCCGATGAGCGAGTACTCGACGAATTTCATCACGCTGAAGAACCGCAAGGATAAGTATGTCCGTCACACGGAGAACGGACTGGCAGGCGACCGCAGCCTCAACGCACCGTGGATCGGCAAGAATTTCGGCACGACGCGCAGCATTACGCTCGAGCACGTGACGGATACGCGCGACAATGTGTACGAGCCGACGACGGGTGCGCGCGCGTCGCTCTCGGCGGAGTTTGCAGGCTTTGGCGGAGACTTCAATTTCCAGAAATACACGATCAGCGATGCCCAGTACTTCAAGGTCGGACACGCACAGGTGCTCGTGGCGCGCGGGCAGTTCGGGGTCGGCAACGGGTCGATCTCCGAGTACAATCAGTTCCGTCTCGGCGGACAGGATACGATCCGCGGCTACCGCGAGGATCAGTTCCGCGGCAACCGCATGGCGCTGCTCTCGCTTGAGTACCGCTTCCCGATCGTTTCCAAGGTGACGGGTGCGCTCTTCACGGACTACGGTGGGGCGTGGGACAGCGGCTTTGCTCCGGAGAATCTGCACGGCAGTGTCGGTGTCGGACTCAGTCTCAATACACCGATCGGTCCGCTGCGTCTGGACTACGGCCGTGGGTCGCAGGGCGGACGCGTCCACTTCCGCGTCGGCGGCACATTCTGATGCGGCAGGGCATCTCCCTGCTGTGCGCTGTGCGCCTGGCGCTTGTGCTCCTTGGTATTCTTGCCGCATGCGCAATCGTTTCTCCCGTTTATGCCGCAGAGACCTCCCGCGTGGAGGAAACTGCGGCTATTGTCGTAGGCGATCAGCCGATTCCGCCCATCGTGCGTGCACGTATGGAGCGCACGGTCGCCGCGATTGCGGCGGAGCGCATGGAGGGACGACGCACGGCGGACATCGCGGCGGGGGAGGAAGCGGAGATCATCGGGGCGGTGTTCGATCGTCTGCTCGTCGGCTATGCGGTGACGGGGGTGACGGTGACGCCGGCGGTGCGGACGACGGTGGAGATTCACCTTGCCCCGTGGGCGGATACGATCCGAAGCGTCATCGTCGTGTCAGAGGTGGAGGGTATGCCGCCCGCGATTGAGGCACTCGTGCGCACGGATCTTGCGGGGGCGGAGCAGGTGTTTTCCGATGCACTCGTCGGTCTGCCCGTCGCGGCGACGGACTGGGCATCGGGCGCACTGAAACGCCAGCTCGCCGCCTATATGGAGGAACATCTGCCCGAGTTCCGCGCGGACTACGACGTCGATGTGGCGCCGACGGCGACGGTGCGGCTGACGGTCTATCCACGCCTGCCGGTTGTGCGGACGGTCGATCTCTCGATGCGCTCGGATACCGTTCCCAATGCCGCACTGCTTTCACAGCGTGCGGCGATGGAGGCGGAGGTGAACCGCCTCGTCGGTGTTCCCGTCCCATTTGTCGCGCGCCACCGTGCGGCGCTTGAGGAACGCCTCGGAACGCAGCTTGACGCCATGCCTGCCCTGCGCAGTCTGCATCTCACGTCGCACGTGACGATCACGCCGGGCGAGCGGATGGCGGTCATGAGCCGCAGCGATACGACGCGCTACCGTCTGCGCCTCACGGGCTGGCTCGATGTCGGGCGCACCGCCAAGGACACCCATGAGGATCGCCGCGACCTCCGTGCGCGGCTGCACGCAGGGCGGATGCTCAGTCCGCGCGATGAACTCTATGCGGAGATGGATGCCGCTCCCGAGGATGTGCGCTTTTCGTGGCGTGTCGGCTATGCCCGCACGCTGCTGCCACGCCTTACGGGGGAACTGCGCTGGGATGTGACGGACGGCCGGTTCTCGGTGGCGGGCAGCTACGCTTTTCACCCGCGCTGGCTGCTCCGCTATGAACATTGGACCGATGAGGGCACGGGCGAGTGGGAGCTGCGCTACAAGCTGCACGACTTCCTCAGCATCGCGGGGCTCATCGATCGGGACGATCGGTGGCTGCGTCTGATCGGGAATTTTTAGGAAGCACGGATCATTCCTATAGGAACTATCATAAGGGGACGTGGGAGACATCGTGAAACGCATTTCAATCGTTGTTCCGGTCTACAACGAGGAGGAGAACATCGCGCACTTCGCGGCGGCGGTGGAGGAAGTGATGGGGCGTCTGCCCTATGATTATGAGCTGCTCTTCATCGACGACGGTTCCTCTGACCGCAGCCGTGAGATCCTGCGTACGCTTAGCGAGCGGGATGCACGCATCGGGTCGATTTTTCTCGCGCGCAACTACGGGCATCAGCTTGCTCTGACCTGCGGCATCGATCATGCGGACGGTGATGCGGTCATTACGATGGACGGAGATATGCAGCATCCGCCCGAGCTCCTGCCGCAGCTCCTCGCAACGTGGGAGGAGGGCTTTGACATCGTACAGACCGTGCGCCTGACGACGGAGGGGGTCTCCGTCTTTAAGCGCATGACCTCTACCTACTACTACCGTCTCCTGAACCTGCTGACGGATGTGGAGATTCAGGAGGGCGGATCGGATTTCCGCCTGATGGATCGCAAGGCGGTGCTCGCGCTGCGCCGTTACCGCGAGCACGCGCGCTTCATCCGCGGCATCGTCTGCTCCCTCGGGTTTCGGCAGACGACGGTGGACTTCGTCGCGCAGGCGCGCTATGCGGGCAGCTCGAAGTTCTCGCTGCGGCGTATGATTTCGTTCGCCCTCGACGGCATCCTTGCCTACTCGGTGCAGCCGCTGCGCGCGGGGCTCTATGTGGGGCTGATGTCCGCGTTGCTGGCCGTAGTGCTCTTCCTCCACGTCCTCTTTGAGACCCTGCGCGGGGAGACCGTGCCGGGCTGGTCGACCATCGTCGTATGCAGCCTGTTCTTCGGCGGGATGCAGATGATGATGCTCGGCGTGTGCGGGGAGTATATCGCACGGATTTTGCAGGAGGTCAAGGATCGCCCGCTCTACCTGATTGCGTGTGACAACAGGCCGCAGGCAGCGGAACAGGAGGCGCACGATGGATGATCGGATGCGGCTGGGGGCGGTGCTGCTCTTTTTCACCGCCCTTTTTTTCTGGGGAAATGCAGCACTCCCCGTGACGGCGCCCGTCGAGGTGAACTATGCGCAGACGGCAAAGGAGATGCTTGCGGCGGGCAATTATCTCTCGCCGCAGATCTACGGAAACTACTGGTACGATAAACCCATCTTCTTCTACTGGGAACTGATCGCCGCGTTCTCTGTCTTCGGTGTGACGGACTTTGCCGCACGGTTTTTTTCTGCGCTCTTTGCATCGGCGGGGCTGCTCCTCACCTACGCGCTCGCGCGGCGGCTCTATGATGCGCGGACGGCGTTCTGGTCGGTGGTCATTCTCGGCTCGTGCGTGCTCTATGGATTCCTCGCCAAACTCATCCTGACCGATCTGACGCTCTTCGTGTTCTTCGGCGGGACGCTTGGTGCGTTCTACCTCGGCTATCGGGAAGGGCGGCGCGGCTATTTTTATCTCGCCTATGCGTGTGCGGGGCTCGGCGTGCTGACGAAGGGGCCTGTCGGTTTTCTCCTGCCGGGGCTTGTGATCCTCGTCTATCTCGCCGTGCGGCGTGATCTGCGCGCCCTTGGACACATTGCTCTGCCGACGGGACTGCTCGTGCTCGCGGCGGTCTGTGCGCCGTGGTACATCTATATGTATCTGGCGCATGGGGCAGACTTTGTGAACACCTTCCTCGGGATTCACAATGTCCTGCGTGCGACGGTCTCGGAGCACGCACAGTGGAATGTGTGGTATTTCTATCTCGGCATCTACTTCCTCGGGATGTTCCCGTGGAGTTTCGCCCTGCCGCTCGCCCTCCTGCGGGCGTGGCGCACGCGCCCCGTCCTCGATGCGGGGACGCAGTTTCTCCTCGTCTGGGCAATCGTCGTGCCCGTGTTCTTTCAGCTCATGGCGACGAAGTACCCGACCTACAGCTTTCCGGCCTTCCTGCCGACGGCGATCCTGACGGCACGTCTCCTTCACGAGAATACGCGTGTGCTGCGTGCGGGGGCGCTCCTCGGCGGCGCACTCTATCTCGCCGTCGTGCTCGGCGCTGTGTACTATGCACCGCGCGACGGTCATTTCAGCGGGAAAGCGGCGGCGGAGCTCCTCATGCAGACGATGCAGGAGGACGATCTTCTCGTCTCCTGCGGCGACTATACAGCGACGGTTCCCTACTACACGGGACATCCGATGTACGCGCTTGCGACGCGTGAGGAGATCGCCGCGCGTGCGCCAAAGACGATGAGTTGGGACAGCAAGAATGTCATGCCGTTCCTCCCCCTCGACGAACTGCCGCAGGACCGGACGGTGTACCTCGTCGTGGAGCGGCATGCCTTTGCCACGTTCGATGAGACGCTGGCGGGCGGACGGTGGGAGCTGCTCGGCACGATGCCGACGGAGGGACGCGAGAAACTGCGCGTCTATCGGCGCGTGCCGTAATCCACCTCTCTCCCATGCAGCACTGGGGTGGAAGCTGCGGTGCGGTCGTGACGTTCGTGGCAAGTGCAGCATTTGACCAAGAACCTTTATCGGTGCTTTCTTGAATATTGGCGTCGATTGGTGTATGATAGGGCAAAGTGGTTCTGCCGCCGAGGGGCGGCATCGTGGAGAAAGAGGGGGAGCATTATGCTGAACATGAAGAAAATCGGGCTCGCGGCGGCGGCCATCGCCGCGTCGGCGGTTCTCGTTGCGGGCTGCGGCAGCCAGCAGACGGCAAACCGTGCACCGATCAACGGCGCACTGCAGGGGGAGCGCGACCATCAGGAGGTCATTACGGCCGACAATTTTAATTCGATCGCGCCGGGCTCCAGCGTCGCCGATGTCGCCGCACTTTACGGCAAGGAAGGAAAGCTCATCCATCAGAGCATCGTCAACGGCATCTATACCTACACCTATCGTTGGCAGAACGGCCCATACAAGGTGGTGGACTGCACCTTTACGGGGAACAACTGCCTGAACGATCCCCTCAGCGGACTCCGCCTGACGCGTAAGGAGCTGCGTGCCTCGGATGCCATCGCCGAGGGCTCGATCAGCAGCCCTGTGACGAAGGAGGCGTGCAGAGAGCTCATCTATGGCATGAACCTCGCGGATGCGCAGGCCGTGCTCGGCGGCGTTGGTGAGCAGATCGGCTGGGATGTTATGCCGGGACAGGAGACGGTGACCTATGGATGGCCGATTCGTGACGGCTATGTCGCACGTCTGCGCTTCCAGAACGACGTCTTGGTCGATGTCAATCTCGATACCGGCATCACGCTCGTGGCGATGGATCCCGCCCTCTCGAACGTACGCCTCGACCCTACGCTGGTTGGCTATCGCGTGGTAAAGTAACAGGAAGTACAATTTTATCAGCAAATCTTCATTGAACTATTGTATGCTCTTTGCTATAATGGGGGCGTTCGATCGTAGGATTGAACATTGTTAGGAGAAAAGGAGAATTCATTCATGATCAAACTCGAACAGAAGCAGGTTAAGATCATCAGCATCCTCATCGCGGTTGTCTTCGTTGGCTCGGTTGTCGCGCTTGCACTGACGCAGAGTGGCTCGGGCATCGCCTCGGCGGCAACGTCCTCCGTCGGTGTCGTGGACTACCGTCAGGTCGGCAGCCAGCATCCGCAGCTCGCCGCAGCGAACGCCGAGATGCAGAAGGCGTCGCAGGAGGCACAGGCGGATTTTGAGACGAAGTCCGCGTCGATGAACGATCAGGAGAAGTCGGACTACTATCAGCAGACGATGCAGCGTCTCCAGCAGAAGAATGAGGAGCTGATGGAGCCGATCGAGAACAGCATTCAGGATGCCGTCAAGAAGGTCGCCGAGAAGAAGGGGCTTTCCGTCGTCATTGAGAAGGGTGCTGTCGTCTACGGCGGACAGGACGTGACGCAGGACGTCATCAAGGAACTGGGCAGCAGCAAGTAAATCGCTGCGTCCGGCTATATGTACCGGGCAGAACGATGCCCGGCACATTTTAGGAATCACTGATAAAAGGAAGTCCCTCGGACTGGCGTAAAAGAAGCGTCGGGATGCTGTGACGGATTTTATCAGTGATTCCTTTGTATGAAGTCGCTGTTTCGTGCGGCAATTTCGTCACGGAGGGAGATGCATGGAACTCTGGAAGACGCGGCGCAGAGAGATTCTGGCAGGGGGGATTGTACTCCTCGTGATTGCCGCCGTGTGCTGTTTCCTGCCCGCGCGGGAGCAGCCTCGTGCGGAAGCGGATATTGCCGTCATGCGCATCTCTGAGGTGCTCGCTGCGCATCCCTCCTATGCGCGGCTGATGGAACTGCGCGCTGAGGAGGCGACCCTTGCTCTTGCGGTGAGGGATGTCCCCGAGGTGTTTTCCCTGACGCCGCCGGCGGCGGACGATGCTCCGTTTCAGGACTCCGTCTGGCAGAAGAATGCGCAGACCGTGATCGGCGCACGCGTCGAGCTTGATCGTGAGCGCAAACGCCTGACCGAGGTCTACCGAAAGCAGACGGAGGACGACTACGAGCGGCGGAAGAAGAAGATCGACGACGAGTACCAAAATGCGATCACAAACATCAACCTGAAGATCGACAATCAGCGCGCGATGCATGGACCGCGCGTCTCCGAGGATGAACTGGCGCAGGAGCGTGCAGGGCTTGAGGCGCAGCGTGAGGCGCTGCGGCAGGAGCGCGGCGCACGTCAGGCGGAGCTCTACCGCACATGGCAGGAGGAGATCCGCGCCCGTGTTGCCGCACGCATCGAGCCGCAGCAGGCGACGTGGACGGCAAAGGCGAAAGCGACCATCGACGCACAGAAGGCGGAGGCGGATCGCCAGAAGGCGGAGGCGGAGGAACGCAACGCCGCTGCGATGGAACGCGCCGCCAAGGCGCAGGATGCACATGCCGTCGCCGCGAGGCGCGCGGCACGCCTGGCACAGGTGCGCCGCGATGCAGATGCACTTGAGGAAGCCATCTGGCGGGATGTGCGCAGCCGTGCGGCAAAGATCGCTCTGATGCAGCACTTTTCCCTCATCCTCACCGCCCCGCAGGCGGACGATGCGGCGCATCTTGCTCCCGCACGCGCCTTCGTTCAGCGTCGCTATATGCCGCCCGTTACGGCGGATGCAGCGCGGGATGTGACGGCGGATATGGTGCGTGAGATGCAGAGCATTACGACGGAACAGACAACGCGGGAATGAAAGGATATGGATCGATGAAGTATTTCAATAAAGCAGCGGCAGCACTCCTTCTCGTGGGCAGTACGGTACTGGCGGGCTGTGGTCAGGTGCACGTCGGTACCGTTGACCGTGCGCGAGTTCAGGAGGAAGCACCGCAGCTGAAGAGTGTGGTCGACGAGGCGAACGCGAAGCTCATGGAGGCACAGCAGGAGGCACAGAGCAAGTTCACCGCGAATCCGAACATGACGGCGGAGGAGTCGCAGCAGCTTCAGATGGATACCCAGCGCAAGATGGCAGGGCTGCAGCAGATGTATAGCATCCAGCTCGAACAGAAGCTGAATGCCGCGATGCAGGATATTGTCAAGGAGAAGAAGCTGGACGTCGTCCTGGACAGCTCGAAGAAGTACCCGAGCGTCCTCTCGGGCGGTGTGGACGTCACGGATGAAGTCATCAGCAAACTTCAGTAAGAGGGCAGGGCATGGAAAAGACAGTCAATGAGATCGCACAGCTTGTCGGCGGCACGGTCGGCGACGGCGGCGGCACGGTCGTTCACCGGCTCGCTTCGCTGGACGAGGCGGGGGCAGGGGATCTTGCCTTTGCTGTTCCGCCTCACATCGAGGCGGCGCGCGCCGCGTCTGCGGCGGCACTCCTTCTGCCGATGGGAACGGAGGGCTTTACCTGCCCACGCATTTTCGTCGATGATCCGAAGGCGGCGTTTGCACGTCTTCTCACGATTTTTACCCCAGCCATCGAGCACGCTGTTGGGGTCAGTGACGAGGCGTATATTGGTGCAGATGTGCGCATCGGTACGGGGGTGACGGTGCTGCCCTATGCCTATGTGGACGATCATGCGGTGCTCGGTGATGGTGTGACGCTCTATCCGCATACCTATGTGGGGCAGTACAGCGAAATCGGCGATCATACGGTGCTCTATCCGAATGCCGTCGTGCGCGAGCACTGCCGCATCGGTGCGCGCTGCACGATCCACAGCTGCGCCGTCATCGGCGCGGACGGATTCGGCTTTACGACCGAGGCAGGGGTGCATACGAAGGTGCCGCAGGTCGGCGGCGTCGTCGTGGAGGATGACGTGGAGATCGGCGCGCATGTCGGAATAGACCGCGCCACACTCGGAGCGACGGTGATCGGCAAGGGAACGAAGATCGACAACCTCGTCCACATCGGCCATAACTGCCGCATCGGCGAGAACTGCCTCATCGTCGCGCAGACGGGCATCTCCGGCTCGACAAAGGTCGGACATAATGTCACCTTCGGCGGGCAGGTCGGAACGGTCGGACATATCTCCATCGGAGCCAACTCCGTCTATGCGGCGCGCTCCGGCATCATCGGCGATATGCCCGAGGGCGTATTCTGTGCGGGCTTCCCCGTCCAGCCGCACACCGAGTGGCTGCGCGTACAGGCGGCGCTGCGCCGTCTGCCCGAGATGGTGAAGAAGGTCAAAGCCCTCGAAAAGACCATCGAAGAACTGCATGGGAAGAGCTGAGATGCTGTCCTACTGGGTGGTCAAGCTTCTCAGCCATTTCGTTTGTCTCCTGCCGCATCGCATCGCCATGATGATCGGCGCGGGACTGGCGCGCCTCCTCTGGCCGTTTATCCCCGCGCGGCGCAAGCGGCTCGCGCAGACGCAGATAGAGCACTGCCTTCACGTGTCGCCTGCAGAGGCAGAGCGTATCGCGCGGGAGAGTACGCTGCGCTTTGGACCGATGCTGATGGAGGTGCTGCGCTTTCCCGTCCTGCGCCGTCATGTTGAGGACTATGTGACGATCACGGGGGCGCTGGATACGATGCGCGCGGCACTGGCGCAGGGCAAGGGCGCCATCATTGCGACCTCGCACAGCGGCAACTGGGAGCTCATGGGCGGTGCACTCGCTTTGGCAGGGCTGCCGATTGTCGGCGTGGCAAAACGGCAGAATGCAGCGGGGATGGATCGCTTCATCAACGAGTACCGTGCACTTGTCGGGATACACGTCACCTATCGTTCGAGCGTGCGCGAGATGTTCCGCATGATCGATCAGGGGTGGATCATCGGGCTGCTCAGCGATCAGGATCCGTCGCGTCGTGACGGCGTTGTCGTCCATTTTTTCGGTCAGAAGACGAACGCCTTTACGGGGGCGGCGGCGATTGCCCGCCGCTGCGAGGTGCCGATTTTCCCCGTCTTTATGCATCGCCGGGCGGACGGACATCATGAGCTCACCATCGAGGAGCCGCTCTATGTGAAAAAAACGGATGACCGTGCCGCCGATGTCCTGCGCGTGACGCAGGAGGTGAGTATGCACATCGAGGCATGGGTTCGCCGCTATCCTGCCGAGTGGTTCTGGCTGCACGATCGCTGGAAGTCCATGCGGGAGGAATGAAACAGGGGCTCTGCACGAAGTTTTCGCTTCGTGCAGAGCCCCTGTTTCTATGTGCCCAATCAATCGTAGCGCATCAGCGATTCCACGGTGATCGCTGTGCCTGCGGGCGGTGTCTCTTGATCCTTTGGCGGCGGCGTACCCTGCGCGACTGGCGGAGTGCCTTGGTCTGCCGTATCGGCGGCAGGCACGACCTCTTCCTCCGCTGTATCGGCGGCAGGCAGGGCGCCTTCCTCCGGCGTCTCCGTCGATGCGTCAAAGAGCGACGATCCATCTGCGGACTGCGCCGCACGCGCTGCGATGCCCGAGAGAATCGTGCTCGCTGCGGGAGCAGCGGGATCGGCAGCTTTTTTTGCCGCGGCAGGGGAGGACGATGTGGGCGGTGCATCAATCGGTGTGAGCACGACCTCCAGCGTGTCCCCTGTGTGGATGGGGCTCGTGAAGTCCGCACGTACCCCGTTGATGAGGATCGCGAAGGTGACGCGGCTGGTCGCGGGCGGCGGTGTAAAGCCAACGGCGAGCAACGCCTCGCTGACGTTCGCCGTCCCCCGCCCCTTCTGATAGGCAATGACGGCACCGTCCTCGACGATGGTTCCGGGCGATGCCTCGCGCCCGTTGATGGTGAGCACCTGCCCGGCCGCAGGAACGCTATGCTCCTTCCCCTCGTAGGTGATGGTCGCATACGAGGCCAACGAGGAGAGATCGAGCACGGTTTCAAGCGTCGGGATGGCAGTCTCCTCATAGTCGATGACATCACCCTCGCGCAGGATGGTGGAGAGCGCGGCAGGTGCATCGTTCAGTGTGATCTTCGGGAGGGCGGAGAAGCGGCGCGCCTCCCCGTTCAGCGTGTAGGAGATGCGCCGTCCCGTCGGCGGGAGATGCGCTGCGCGCAGCACCTCGCCGAGGGTGCGGTCGCGGCGCGAGACAACGGTGTCGCCGTCGCGCAGAATCGGGTCGCCCTCGGGTACGGCATCGTTGACGAGAATGCTCGCGGGGACGGATGTCTCCTCTCCGTTGAGCACGACATTGTAGCCATTCGTGCTGCCGATCACGTCACTGAGACGCACGGTCGGCTGGGTTCCATTCTCTCCTGCGACGAGCTTGATGCGGCAGTCGTCGTGAATGGGGGAGTCGAGGCTCGCGCTCTTGCCGTCGATGGTGATCTGGGCGAGTGTTCCCATCGTCCCTGGGAAGCTCCGCCGCTCGCCGTTCACGGTCAGCATCAGCCCCATGCCGGGGCGCCCGTTGTACTTGCGCAGACTGATGCCCGCCGCAAGGAGGGCGTCGGAGACGTTGAGCTCGCGGAAGTTGAAGAGACTGTACTCGATGTCGTTGATCCAGACCGCGAGGAAATGCAGCGTGTTGATCGAAGCGATCTTCAGGATGCCGAGCGGCGTGACTGCGTCGGGGGCACGCAGCTCCTCGGGCAGATCGGCGACGCCGTCCACCGTGTCGGGGTGACGCACGGCGACGCGGCCGACAGGGATGCCGAGCGCCTCTGCGACGAGCTCCGTCATCATCGGTGTGCGTGCGCCGCCGCCGACCAGCATGACCGCCTGTGGCGGTTCGCCGTTCAGCTCAAGAATCTGTTTGCCGATCGCGTTCGCGAGATGTTCGACGCCGGGTTTGATGGCGGCGAGCACCTGATCGGCGGTGAGCGAGAGCTTCATGCCGAGGATGTCGGTAAAGGAGACGTCCTGTCCGTCCGCCGCCTTGCGCTTGATGTCCTCGGCGATGTTGAAGTCGAGGAGGTACTCACGCGAGATGGACTCGGTGATCTCGTCGCCCGCCATCGGCACCATGCCGTAGGCGATGACCGAGCCGTTGCGCGTGATGGCGACGTCCGATGTGCCCGCGCCGATATCGACGAGCACGAGATTCAGATGGCGCATTGTCGGTGGGATGAGGACGTTGATGCCCGCGATCGGCTCGAGCGTGAGGGCGCGCATCTCAAGGTGCGTCTCGCGCAGTGCCGACTGCATCGAGTCCACGACCTGCCGCGGCAGAAAGGTTGCAATGACCGTCGCCGTCGCCTTGCGCCCGCGCTGCCCGATGAGCGTCTTGAGCTCGTTGCCGTCGAGCGTATAGCGGATCGTGCTGTAGCCGACGCAGTAGTAGCGCGTCGGATCATCGACCGTGTGGGAGTGAGCCAATTTCTTCTGTGCCTCCTGCACGCCCGCAAAATCGAGGTCGCGTTGCTGCGCGGGCGTAATCGTACCCGTGAAGTCCTGCTCGGCATCCGCTGTCATCGTGTAGAGGGCACGCCCTGCCGCCGCCACAGCAGCACTGGTCAACGGCCCGGTACGCTCCATGAGGCGGTGTTTGACCTCGCGGATGATGGCAGCGACCTGCGGCACATCGTGAATCTGCCCGTCGAGCATGGCGCGTGTGCGGTGCTCGAGGCGATCGGTCGCCAGGATATGCAGCAGTCCGTCGCGCTGTTCGGCGACAATGCCGATCACGCTGCGTGTCCCGATGTCGAGCGCGAAGACCAGTTCCTTCGGGCGCTCGCGGCGTGTCGGTGCGGCTTGTTCGGTTTTCTTCGGACGGCCGCGTTTCTTCGCCGCCGTTTCCGTCTCTTCCTGCACGCGCTTCTTGGGGCGGCCGCGACGCTTTGCGGGCGCAGATGCGGCAGCGGTCTCTTCGTTCGTTGTATCCAGATCCGACATTTCGATCTCCCTTGTCAAACACATAGTATTATCTATATTTATTCGTGTTATTTTGGAAAATTCCTGCCATTCATTGGGGGCGAAATATGCAACAAAAAGGTCAGAACCAAGCTGCCGTACGGCAGTTCCGCTCTGACCGGAAGAGAGGGGTCTGAAATGCCGTACATCCTATATGTCTATACCTGCGTAAAGCAGGTGGGTACCCTAAGTTCGGCTTCCGCGTTCACCGAAGTGTTTCACTTTGACCGAAATCAAATCGGATTCCCTAGAAAATCTGTAGGTTAGACATTGATAAGACATACGCACACCTAAGGCGCACCTTCTTGCCCTTTATGATAGCATAAAAAAAAATACGTCGCAAGACTTGACAAATCGGGGAATATAATAAATATATTGCAGGACGCATGGATGCACTCAGTGATATAATTTTTTCGATCATTGCCGAGAAAACGATGTGCTAAGATGGCGGTGCTGAATTTATCCGTGCTTCCCTAAAATGTGTCTCTCCTCTTTTCCTATGGAGAATACCGTGCTATAATGCTTATGAGAGTATGGGAGTAATGTATGATATGTACGGACGGGTTCGGTACATTGACAACAGGGAAAGACGGTGCAGACAATGGCAAACATACGTGAAGCCGTAGATGCAGTGATTGCTGCCATCATGGCACAGAAGGATTATCTGACGGCCGTGGATGCCAAGACGGGAGACGGCGACCACGGCCTCAATATGGCGCGCGGCTTTACGGCGACGGAGGAACGTCTCGCAGAGCTGCCGGTGGACGCGCCGCTCGCGGAGGTGCTCCACGAGATCGGGCGTGCCTTCATTGAGAATGTCGGCGGAGCGGCGGGGCCGCTCTACGGGATTGCCTTCGTGCGCGCGGGCGAGGCGGTTGGCGCGAAGACGCGGCTCGATGTGGCGAGCTTTGAAAAGCTGTTCTCTGCCGGCATCGACGCGATCCAGCGGCGTGGAAAGGCCGTGCGCGGGGATAAGACGATGCTCGATACGCTGATCCCGATCCGCGACGCATTCCTGCCGGAGAACGCGGAGGGCAAGAGCCTGCGTGAGTGTTTGGAGGATGCGCTCGAGGCGGGACGTGCGGGCGCGGAGTATACGAAGACCATCGCCGCGCGGCGCGGACGTGCGGCACTCATCGGTACGCGCAGCATCGGCATCGAGGATCCGGGCGCGATGAGTTCGCTCATCATGTTCCGTGCACTCTGCGGCTATCTGCGCGGCTGAGCGAAATCACGCAGTCGATTCGTGCCGCCCTTTGACGGCACGATTGTTTTTTGGAGGGAAGTATTTTGGCACAGACGGAAATTCGCACGCGTTTTGCGCCCAGCCCGACGGGCTATATGCACATCGGCAATCTGCGCACCGCGCTCTACGGCTATCTGTTCGCGCGTGCGAATGACGGCACATTCATCCTGCGCATTGAGGATACCGACCGCAGCCGCTACGTTGCGGATGCGGTGGACTTCATCCGCCGCACGCTCGACGCGGCGGGCATCATTCCCGACGAGGGACCCGATAAGATCGGCGGAGACTTCGGTCCATACGTGCAGAGCGAGCGCATGGCGATCTACAAGCAGTACGCCGAGCAGCTCGTGGCGGAGGGACATGCCTATCGCTGCTTTTGCCACCAGACGGAGGAGGCGGAGCCGGCAGAGGACGGGAAGTCCTACGGCGGCTACCCGCGTACCTGTCGCGACCTCACGCCCGAGGAGGTGCAGGCGCATCTCGATCGGGGCGACGCGTACGTCATTCGCCAGAAGATGCCGCTCGTCGGAGAGACGACATTCTACGACGTGCTGCACGGGAGCGTAACGATCCCGAACACGGAGCTCGAGGATCAGGTGCTCCTCAAGCGCGACGGGATGCCGACGTATAACTTTGCCAATGTCATCGACGATCACCTGATGAAGGTGTCGCATATCATTCGCGGGGCGGAGTTCATCACCTCCACGCCGAAGCACGTTCTCCTCTATGAGGCGTTCGGCTGGGAGCCGCCCGTATTCGTCCATCTCGCGCCCGTCATGGGGCGGGACGACGCGACGGGCAAGACGAGCAAGCTCTCCAAGCGCCATGGGGCGACGAGCTTTGATGATCTCGTGAAGATGGGCTATCCCGCTGCCGCGATCGTCAACTACGTCGCGCTCCTCGGCTGGAGCCCGAAGACGACGAATCAGGAAATTTTCTCGATGGACGAGCTGATCGAGGCGTTCTCCATGGAGGGGCTGTCGAAGTCTCCCGCTGTGTTCGACTATGATAAGCTCGGCTGGATGAGCGGCGAGTACTTCAAGGCGATGACGGATGCGGCGTTTGCCGAAGCAGCACGCCCCTACGCGGGCGAGCTTCCCGCATCGGTCGAGGCGCAGTGGGATGCGATTGCGCGTCTCCTGCGTACACGTGTTGCGCGGCTCAGCGATGTGCGCGCGGAGATTGAGTTCTTCGTCAATCTGCCGCCCTTTGATGCATCGCTCTATGAGAACAAGCGCAACAAGGTTACGCCGGCGGCGGCAGCGGAGCTCCTGCCCGAGCTGATTGACATCCTCGACGCCCTCGACGGAGATCATTGGGAGAACGATCTCCTCTATGCGCTCCTTGAGGAGTGTATTGAGCGTGAGGGCTGGAAGAAGGGCACGGTCATGTGGGTGCTGCGCATCGCGGCGGCAGGGCAGAAGGTCACGCCGGGCGGCGCGACGGAGGTTCTCGCCATCCTCGGCAAGGAGGAGAGCCTGCGCCGTCTGCGTGAGGCACAGCGTCAGCTGGCGGAGTGCTGAGGGGATAGATTTCTGCCTTGTAAATTTTGGACTTGACAGCGGCACGGTTTATCGCTATACTGTCTAAGTGTCGCGTTACTGCGGCGCGGGAAGATCATCTGCGGAAGTAGCTCAGTGGTAGAGCACCACCTTGCCAAGGTGGGGGTCGCGAGTTCGAGCCTCGTTTTCCGCTCCATCTTTCGGCGACATAGCCAAGTGGTAAGGCCGAGGTCTGCAAAACCTTTATCCCCAGTTCGATTCTGGGTGTCGCCTCCAATATGAAATGCGGTCTGGAAGGATTCCTTCCAGACTTTTTATGTTATATGCTGCGGAAGGGAAATGAATGCGGGGACGGTATAAAATCCTAGTCTATGGCTGTCAGATGAATGTCGCCGATGCGGAGCGCATGGAGGGACAGCTGCAGGCGGCGGGCTATGTGCGGACGGAGGAGACGGCGGATGCCGATGTCATCCTCATCAATACGTGCTGTGTGCGCGAGACGGCAGAGGACAAGGTCTACGGGAAGATCGGCGAGATCAAGAAGGTCAAGGAGCGTCATCCGCAGCTGATCTTCGGGATTACGGGCTGCATGGCGCAGAAGGAGGGGGAAAACCTCATGCGCCGTGCACCGCACATTGACTTTGTGCTCGGTACGGGCAAGGTGCAGGAGCTGGGACGCATTGTCGCGGAGATCGCGGCGGAGCGCGCACCCGTGGTGGATGTCGCGCTCGATGCGCACGCGGTGGAGGAGGATCTGCCCATTGCGCGCGGCGGGACACTCTCGGCGTGGGTGCCGATCATGTATGGGTGCAATAATTACTGTACATACTGCATCGTCCCCTACGTGCGCGGACGTGAGCGCAGCCGCATGCCCGAGGAGGTCGTGGCGGAGGTACGCCGTGCAGCGGCGGACGGCTATCGCGAGGTGACCCTCCTCGGGCAGAATGTCAACTCCTATGGGAAAGATCACGGGCAGGCGGACTTTGCCGATCTCCTGCACATGGTGGACGCGGTGGAGGGGATCCGCCGCGTGCGCTTTATGACGTCGCATCCGAAGGACATCAGCGACAAGCTGATCGACACGATCAAAAATGGTACGCATATCTGTGAGCACATTCATCTGCCCGTACAGTACGGGAGCAACCGTATCCTGAAGGCGATGAACCGCGTCTATACGGTGGAGCAGTACCGTGAGCGCGCACGGCGCGTGCGGGAGGCTCTGCCGGGGGCGAGCCTGACGACGGATCTCATCGTGGGCTTTCCCGGGGAGACGGAGGAGGACTTCGCAGAGACGCTGGATTTCCTGCGCGAGATGCGCTATGACGCGGCGTATACGTTCCTCTACTCGAAGCGGTCGGGCACGCCTGCCGCAGCGATGGCGGCGCAGGTGCCGGACGACGTGAAGCACGCGCGTCTGGAGCGCCTGATGGCAGTGCAGAACGAGATCAGCCGCGCCATCAATGAGGGGCTGCGCAATGTGCAGGTCGAGGTGATGGTTGAGGGCGCGAGCAAGAATGATCCCGCCGTGTGGAGCGGGCGCACGCGCACGAATAAGATTGTGCTCTTTCCGCATGGGGCGGAGTGCGTGGGCGATTTTGTGCAGGTGAAGATCACGCAGCCGCAGACTTGGGTGCTGAAGGGCGAGATTGTTCGGTAGATTTGCTCATACGGTGTAACGCTCCATAGCGAACCCTAGTGGAGCAAGTGAGTAAAGTGTGCGTTTCGCCCCCTGCGGATTTTATTCGTTCAAGCGAAGCGCGTTTGGAATCCGCAGGTATTTAGGCGAATAAGCACACGATCACTTGCGCAACGAAGTGTTCGCGAGGAGCGTTATATCGTTAGCTGTTAAATTGTTAGCTTTAGGAGGTTTGTGATGGACGCGCAGAATGTAACGCCGATGATGCAGCAGTATCTCGCCGCGAAAGAGGCGCATCCGGGCGAGCTTCTTTTCTTTCGTCTGGGTGACTTCTACGAGATGTTCTTCGACGACGCGAAGGTGGCGGCGAAGGAGCTCGGACTGACGCTGACGAGCCGCAGCGGTGATCTCGAGAAGAATCCCATGTGCGGCGTTCCCTATCATGCGGCGGACAGCTATATCGCTCGCCTCGTCGCAAAGGGGTTCAAGGTGGCGATTGCCGAGCAGATCGGCGACCCGAAGGCAAAGGGCCTGACGCACCGCGAGGTGGTGAAGGTCGTCACGCCGGGCACAGCGCTCTCCGATGAGGTGCTGCGGGATGCGTCCAATATCTACATCGTCCTCCTGCACGAGCCTGCGCCGGGGCAGTTCGTCCTCGCGGGCGCGGATATCACGACGGGCGAGGCGTTCTATGCCGTCTACGCGGGCGAGCACGCGGCACAGCAGATCATGGATGAGCTCTATCGCCGCATGGCGGCAGAGCTGCTCCTGACGGAGGACTTTTCCCTTGCGGATGAGGTGCGGGCGTTTCTGACGCATCGTCTGCCGCACTGTGCGGTCTCCGTCGTCGGCAGGGATGCGGATGCGGAACTTCCTGCGCAGCATTTCCCTGCGGAGGAGATACCACACGATGCGGGGGCGCGGGCGGCGCTCGCGGCGCTCCTCGCCTATCTGCATGAGACGGTGATGGCGGATCTCTCGCAGATCAACCGCCTCTCCTTCCTCGATGCGGCGGAGACGATGCAGCTCGACATCGATACGCTGCGCAACCTAGAGATCACGCGCAGTCTGCGCGACGGCGGGAAAAAGAACACCCTCTTTGACGTGCTCGACTTTACACGCACACCGATGGGAACGCGCCTCTTGAAATCGTGGCTCGAGCATCCGCTGCTCACGCCGCACCGCATTGATGCGCGGCTGGATGCGGTGGCAGAGCTGGTGGAAAAGAGTACGCTGTGCGCTGACCTGCGCGATGCCCTGCATACGGTCTATGACTTCGAGCGCCTCCTGACGCGGATTGAGACGCAGACGGCGAACGCACGCGACCTCGTCGCTCTGCGCATCTCCCTCGCCGCCCTGCCCGCCGTGCGCACGTGTCTCACAGCGGCAGCGAGCCGCCTCCTCGTGCGTGCAGCAGGGGAGATCGAGACCTTTGATGCGCTGCGTGACGAGCTCACGCGTGCGCTCGTGGATGAGCCGGGGCTCTCGGTGCGCGAGGGCGGCATGATCCGTGCGGGCTATCATGCCGATCTCGATGAACTCCGCCGTTTTTCCCATGACAGCAAGTCCCTCCTGCAGGAGATGGAGGAACGTGAACGCACGCGGACGGGCATCAAGACGCTCAAGATCGGCTACAACAAGGTGTTCGGCTACTACATCGAGGTGCGCCACAGTGGGCGCGATCAGGTGCCCGAGGGCTATATCCGCAAGCAGACACTTGCGAATACGGAGCGCTTTATCACGGAGGAGCTGAAGGACTTCGAGGCGAGGATTCTCGGTGCAGAGGAGAAGATCACCGCCCTTGAGTATCATCTCTTCACAGAGCTGCGCGAGCGCGTACGCGAGCAGCTCGTGCCGATCCAAGGCGTCGCCCGTGCGATTGCGCGCGTCGATGTTTTGCAGAGCCTTGCGGCGGCGGCCGCATCCTATCGCTATGTCCGCCCGACCGTGGGCGCGGACGGCGGCATCCGCATCCGTGATGGGCGGCACCCGCTGGTGGAGCGCATCCTGCAGCGCGATGTGTTCGTCCCAAACGATACGGAACTCAGCCACGGCGGAACGGAGACAATGCTCATCACGGGACCCAACATGGCGGGCAAGTCCACCTATATGCGGCAGGTCGCTCTCCTCACGCTCATGGCGCAGGTCGGCAGCTTCGTCCCTGCGCGCACGGCGGAGATCGCACCCGTCGACCGCATCTTTACGCGCATTGGCGCGAGCGATGACCTCGTGAGCGGGCAGAGCACCTTCATGGTGGAGATGAACGAGGTCGCACAGATTCTGCGCGAGGCGACGAAGGACAGCCTCGTGATTCTCGATGAGATCGGGCGCGGTACGAGCACCTTTGACGGCATGAGCATCGCGCGTGCGGTGGTGGAGCATATCGACGGCCGCATCCACGCCAAGACGCTCTTTGCAACGCATTACCACGAGCTGACGGAGATGGAGAACGAGCGCATCCACAACTACTGTATTGCCGTGCGCGAAAAGGGGAAAAATGTCGTGTTCCTGCGGCGCATCGTCGCAGGGGCGGCAGATAAGTCCTACGGCATCCACGTCGCACGCCTCGCGGGTCTGCCGCAGCGCGTGACGGAGCGCGCGGAGGAGATCCTGCACGCATTGGAGGAGGCTGCGCCGCAGAGCGCACCGCAGGAGACATCGGCACAGAAAAAGCCCGATGCGGGGATGGCGTCGCTCTTTGCGGGCGGGACACTCGACGAGCTGCGAGCGCTCGATGTGATGACGATGACGCCGCTTGAGGCACTGAATACACTCTATCGCCTGCAGGAACAGGCGCGAAAGGAGGAGGGTGAAGGATGACGCGGATCCACGTATTGGACGATGCGACCATCAACAAGATCGCGGCGGGCGAGGTGGTCGAGCGGCCTGCCTCTGTCGTAAAGGAGCTGGTCGAGAACGCGATGGATGCGGGCGCGACGGCGATCGAGGTCGAGATCATGGGCGGCGGCACGAGTTTTATGCGCGTGACGGACAACGGCCGCGGCATGACCGGAGAGGATGCGCGCGCGGCGATTCTGCGCCACGCGACGAGCAAGATTGCCGCCGCCGCCGACCTCGAGACGATTGCGACCCTCGGCTTTCGCGGCGAGGCTCTGCCGACGATTGCCTCCGTGTCGCATTTTTCCCTCCTGACGCGGCAGGCGGCGGATGATCTCGGCACGCGCGTTGACATCAGCGGCGGCGGTGCGCCCTTGATCGAGGACGCGGGCTGTGCGGTCGGGACGAGCGTGCGCGTCGAGGATCTTTTCTTCAACACGCCCGCGCGCAAGAAATTTCTCAAGACGAATGCGACCGAGGCGGGAAAGATCAGCGACTACGTGATCCGTCTCGCGCTCTCGCGTCCCGACATTGCGTTCCGCTTCATCAACAATAACCGTATGACCATCATGACGGCGGGGGACGGCGATCTCGCCCGCGCGATTGGGAGCATCTACGGCAGCGACGCGGCGGGCGCACTGATTCCGCTGGACTTTCATGACGATGCGGCGGACATCCGCATCACGGGCTATATCTCAAAGCCGGCGCTGATTCGCAGCAGCCGCGCGTGGCAGACCTACATCGTCAACGGTCGGACGATCCAGAACCGTGCGATTGCAAAGGCGATCGACAATGTGTACCGCTCCCTCGTGCCGAAGATGGGCTTCCCGCTCGCCGTCCTCGTCATCACCGTACCGCAGCGTACGATTGATGTGAACGTGCATCCGCAGAAAACGGAGATGAAGTTCGAGGACGAGGGGCGTATTTTTAAGGCGGTCTACAAGGCCGTGCTTGACGCCATTCGCGGTGCGGCAGGAGAGACGACGGGGATTGCCGCCGCCGTAGAAAAGCCGAAGTTCCACTATGAGGCGATGCCGCTCGATGTGAGCGCGTCGCCTGCGTCGGCGCCCTTTGCCGCGCCTCTACGCGGCTATTCCGCCCCGCCGCCGCGCCCGCAGACCGTCCATGAGGCAGTGCAGTGGAGAGGAACGCGCGTCGATCTGCGTACGGCACAGGATGCCGTGCAGGAGGCACGCACACAGGAGCGCGCGGCGTTCGCGGACGTACCGTCTGCACCGCAGGCGGCACAGGGGGACGACATCTCCATGGAGGAGCGGATGCTTCCCATCGGGCAGGTCGACCTCACCTACATCATCGCCCAGAGCGCGGCGACGCTCTACATCATCGATCAGCATGCGGCGCATGAGCGTATCCTCTTTGACCGCTTTTCGGCACAGACAGATGGGATTCCCTCCCAGCAGATGCTCGTGCATGCCATTCTCTCGTTTGATGCACACGAGGCTCTATATATTGAAGAAAATGCGGAGCTCTTTGACCGGCTCGGCTTTCATCTGGAGGCGGCGGGGGAGCGCACCTACCGCCTGACGGAAACCCCCGCCGACGTCCCAACGGAGGAGGCGGAGGGCATCATTCGTGAGATCCTCGCATCCCTCGGAGACCTGCATACAGCAACCCCTGCGCATCTGCGCGAGGCGGGGATTGCAACGATGGCGTGTCGTGCGGCGATCAAGGCGGGCGAGGAGCTGAGCATCCGCCAGATGGAGATCCTCTTGGCGGAGCTGCGGGCGACGCCGTTTCCCTTTACCTGTCCGCATGGGCGCCCGACGATCCTGAAGTTCGGTACGCATGACCTCGCGAAGATGTTCAAGCGCACGGGGTTCGGGCTGTGACGCGCGGGACGGTCAGTGCCGTCGTGACGACCGTGCGGCGTGGGCAGAAATACGCCGAAGCAAATCGCGCACTTGCGGCGCGGACGGCAGCAGCACTCGGCATCCCGAACGTCCCGCGCGGCAATGCCTCGCTCGACGAGATGCGTACGGCGTATGGCGTGGATGCCGTGCTCGTTGCACGGCGCGGTCTTTTGACGGCGGTGACGGCGGAGGGTGAGCTCTTTTTTCATCCCGGGATGGCACATCTGCGCATCAAGAATCTGCGGAGCGGGCAGGGCGATCATCTCGTCCATGCGCTCGGCCTTACGGAGGGGATGTGCGTCCTTGACTGCACGCTCGGCACGGGGGCGGATGCCATCATCGAGAGCTTTGCCGTCGGAGTGACGGGCAGCGTGACGGCACTAGAGGCGAATCCCATCATCGCGGCGGTGATCGGCGACGGGCTCGCACACGCGACGGGAGATAACTACGAGATGCACGCGGCGATGCGGCGCGTCAACGTCCATGCGGCAGATGCGCTGGACTACCTGCGTGCACAGGAGGACGGGAGCTATGACGCCGTCTACTTTGACCCGATGTTCCGCCGCCCCGTTCATGAGAGCGAGGGGATGAACACCCTGCGCGTCCTCGCCGATGCACGTGCCCTCACCGAGGAAGTGATCGCCGAGGCGCGGCGCGTCGCACGCCGCCGCGTCGTGATGAAGGAGCGGCAGGGGAGCAGGGAGTTTGCTCGTCTAGGATTCACTGACCTCGCGGGCGGCAAGTACAGCCGCGTCGCCTACGGTGTGATGGAGATTCCCTAAACTCCGTCAAACAACCTCATAATTTATACTTAAGTTTCTTTTATGTTCTGCCGATATACAAGGTGGAACCTTTTATTTTTATGCAAAAAAGGAGGTGAGGCAATGAGAATTGCAGACGATTCGATGGCGCTGGTCGGGCAGGGAAGCAGGGGGACCGACCATGGACGAAGAGCGATGGGCAGCAGCGGCGCATCGTTTGCACAGGTACTGGAAGGGGCGAAAGAACGTGTCCGTTTTTCGCAGCACGCAGAGGAGCGGCTGCAGCGGCGCGGTGTGACGCTCACGAACACGGAGCTCGAGAAACTGGGCAGTACGATTGACCGCATGAGGGAAAAGGGGGCGCGCGAAGCGCTCATCTACATGAAGGACAGTACGGCGATGGTCGTCTCCGTGACAAACCGCACCGTCATTACGGCGCTTGACGACGTGACGGCGGCAGACAGTATTTTCACGAACATTGACAGTGCAGCCATCATCTGACGAAGCCGGACCTACGGGAGGCTTTTGACCGCGCGCGACTGGTGCGGTCAGCGGGATGCGGGAGCATCTCCATCCGTGCATTTCCTCAGGGAGGAATGTACCCCTATCACAGAGATGGCTCTTCCTTTGCGCTGTCAGACTGGCAAAGGAGAGATTCATTATGATCCGTTCCATGTACTCGGCTGTTTCCGGACTGAAGGGACACCAGACCCGCATGGATGTCGTCGGCAACAACATCGCGAACGTCAACACGACAGGCTTCAAGGCGAGCCGCGTCACGTTCGCGGATATGATCTCGCAGAACCTCTCGGGCGCATCCTCGCCGACCGGCACGATCGGCGGCGTGAACCCGAAGCAGATCGGTCTCGGTATGTCCGTAGCGGCGACCGACCTCCTCTACACGAACGGCTCCGTCCAGCAGACGGGCAAGAATACGGACGTCGCGATCTCGCGCGGCGACGGTCTCTTCATCGTCTCACGCGGTGAGCAGAAGTACTATACGCGCAATGGCGCGTTCTCGTTCGATGCCGAAGGCAACCTCGTCCTCCCGAGCACGGGCCTCTACGTGCAGGGCTATATGGCAAACAATGGCGTGATCTCCATCGCCGGCGACAATACGACGAAGATCCGCATCCCCGCCGGCAAGTCCATGGAGGCGACGACGACGGCGACGGCAACCTATACAAAGAACCTCAATGCAACGACGCCGGGCTACGAGGTGGCAAACGTCCTCGTGCGCTATGCGGACGGCACGTCCGGGACGACGAATACCTATAACCCGACAGAAAAGGGCAAGCTCGTCCTGACGATGGATACGGGCAAGAAAATCTATCTCGACGGCACGGCTGCTGCGCAGACCGTCGGAGGGGCTCCCACCGGAGCGCTTTATACATCGCAGATATCCAATGTCTCAGCATCGACGACAGGCCCGGTGGATCTCGAGCTCAGCCTCGATTCGGCCAATCCCTCCAGCCCGCTGAAGATCAACGGTGCAACAACACCGATTACCCTCACGGGACTCACGTCGGGGACGTATCAGTTCGGTGATGTCTTTAACATCAGCGGTACGATCACGGGAATTGTCGCTACGAGTCCGACCGATGTCGAGCTGACCCTCGGCACGGACAACAACATTACCCCAGGTACGGCTGCGACAGTCACCGTGCCGCGTCCGACGAGCTTTACCTACTCCATCAATGATAAGTATTCGGGGCAGATGAAGATCTCGAAAATCGTCGCCAATCCCGGCGCGGTCGTTGCAACGGTGGACGGCAACCGTGCGGCAGTGACGACGGCAGTGACGGTGACGAGTGCCGTACAGAACTATTCCCATACGGGCAGTGCGGCGGATGGCAACATCGTTTCCGTTACGCGTGAGTCAACGTATGAGTATGCGGGACGCCGTGTCTCCAGCGTGGTGCTCAACACGAAGAGCGGCACGTCCATCGACGGACTGATCGGTACGAACTATGCGCAGAACGATACGTTTTATCCCTCGGTGACGACGACGATTGCCGTCTACGATTCGCTTGGTGCAAAGCATGACGTTCCCGTCGTCTTTACGAAGGCATCGAACAACAAGTGGACGCTTTCGCTCGGCAGCGGCGGCGACTCGTTCAGCATTCATGAGTCGGACGGCACGACGACGACGATCGCCCTCACGAAGACCGATCTGAAGTTCGATACGTCGGGTTCGTACATCAGCGGGTCGGCAGGACTGAGCCTCTCCTATGAGAACGGTGCGGCACCGCAGCAGGTCGCCCTCAACCTCGCCGCCATCACGCAGTACTCGGGTACGTCGACGATTGCGGCGGACTCCGACGGCAACGCGGCGGGCACGCTCTCAAACGTCGATATCGACAGTCAGGGTGTCATCACGGGCACGTACACGAACGGCGTCCGTCAGAAGGAAGCCCAGATCGCGATGGCGCAGTTCAACAACCCCTCGGGTCTCACGAAGCTCGGCGGCAACCTCTATCAGGAGTCGAACAACACCGGTACGCGTACGATCAGCGGTGCGGCGGACATCGGCACGGAGCTGACGACATCGGCACTTGAGATGGCGAACGTCGATCTCGCCGATCAGTTCTCCGACATGATCATCACACAGCGCGGCTTCCAGTCGAACTCGAAGATGATTACCGTCTCCGATGAGATGCTCGAAACACTGATCAATATGAAGCGCTAAACAGAACCATCATTTGAAGGGGCCGCCCTGCGGGACGGCTCTTTTTGTTGCTGTGTTCGGTGTTTGCTGGTATAATAAAATAGCATGGAGAATGAGGCGGTGGAAGCGTGAAGCAGGCAAAAAAGCGTGATCACAAGATTATGATAACTGACGTTGCGATACGCAAAGTTCCAGTGGTGTATATTCCGCAGTTCTCGCAGAATGCATGTGAATGGATTGCTGATGAGCACAGAGAACTGCTGAATATTGCACGTGAACAGAATAACAGTGATGAAGTTCTCTTTGTGTTGTTTGGGCAGGAACAAAAATCAATAATCTTTGGTGATGAATTTTCGGTTGATTTGGGAGAATCTGCGAGTGCATACAGTATTTTTGCGAAGGCTTCACCGCGAGATGTTATGCTGTTGCACAATCATCCTAGCACCAATTCCTTCTCTCTATCCGATATTGTTGTATTTCTCCGTTATGCTCAGATCGGCATAATGTCAGTTGTGACGAACCAGGGGGATGTGCACATCTTACATAAGACACCGCAATTCGACTATAATAAAGCAAAGAGACTGTTTCATTCGATCTTTTCCTGCTATCAAGATGATACAATCACACATAATGAAGCAGTAAAATATTTTTTAAAGGAATGCAGTGAGGGAGGTATCTTCTATGTCAGATCATGAACTTCCACGCATTCAGGAGAATGCGACAAAAAAAGAACTGGAAGACATCGTTGATCGTTTTTTGCGGGAAGTCGATTCCGTAGATTTACGAAAAGATGTCTCTGTGGATAAGCCCACGTTGCGTCCGGATGAGCGGAAGATATTGGCATCATAGGAGGATTTCGAGAGAAGAATAACAAAAAAGGTTCCACGAGGACAGGCATGTTCTCGTGGAACCTTTTTTTATTGTATAAAGAAAACCACGCGATAGTCGCGTGGTTGGAAAGAGCTTAAGCGGTGA
>CAUTTS010000008.1:0-40851 GCA_963541465.1 uncultured Selenomonas sp. | reverse complement strand
TGCTCCACTTTGTTTGGGGCCTATAGCTCAGTTGGTTAGAGCAACCGGCTCATAACCGGTCGGTCCTTGGTTCAAGTCCAAGTGGGCCCACCAATCGACATGAGTGCATCACACAGGGAATCGCTGATACGATGAAGCCCGTCAGATTGGTTCAGATTTTTGTTCGGTCAAGAAGACGAAACGGACGCATAGCAAGAGCTATGTGGAGCGTTTGTCGATAAAGACCGCGCGAAACGATGTGCCAAGGCGACGCGTCGCGTGTATCAGCTGCTCTAAGTGGTGCTTTTTATTTTGTGTGTGAGGAGGTGAACGCATGACGGAGGGGGCGTTCGTGGCGGCGGTGCGCGGTGCAGGAGCGCACGTTTTCCGCGTTGGCGGCTGTGTCCGTGATGCCGTCCGCGGTGTGCCGCCGAAGGATGTGGACTATGTTGTCACGGGGCTGACGGAAGCAGAGTTCTGTGCGCACTTCCCGCGGGCGGAGAAGATCGGCAAGGGGTTTCCCGTCTATCATGTGCGCATTGGCGGCGTGCGTTCCGAGGTCGCCTTTGCACGCAGAGAGCGCAAGACGGGGGCGGGGTACCGCGGCTTTGATGTAATATTTGATCCGACGGTGACCATCGAAGAGGATCTCTATCGCCGCGATACGACGATGAATGCGATGGCGGTGGGGCTGCCGGCGGGCACACTGCTCGATCCCTACGGCGGACAGGCAGATCTTGCGGCAGGGATCATCCGTGCCGTATCGCCGCATTTCTTAGAGGATCCCGTGCGTGCCCTGCGTGCGGCACGGCAGGCGGCGGAGTTCGGGTACACGGTGGAGGAGAAGACGCTGGCATTGATGCGAGCCTGTGCGGAGGAGCTGCAGCATGAACCGTCTGAGCGTCTGATGGGGGAGCTGCGGCGTGCGCTGATGACCTCGCGTCCCTCCGTGTTCTTTGGCGTGCTGCGTGCGGCCGATCTCCTCACAGTGACGTTCCCCGAGGTTGCGGCACTCATTGGGCAGACGCAGCCGAAAGAGTTTCATCCCGAGGGCGATGCCTATGCTCATACAATGGCGATGCTCGATGCTGTCGCAGAGAGGTCAGACAATATCGTCGTCCGCTTCGCTGCGCTTTCGCATGATCTCGGCAAGGGGCGGACACCGCAGGAGATGCTCCCACATCACTACGCCCACGAGGTGACGGGAACAGAGGTGCTGGCTGCATGGAATCAGCGCATGACACTCCCACATGAGTGGCGAAAGGCGGCGGCGTTCGTGATTCGTCAGCACATGCGTGCACCGCGGCTGACACATCCCGGAAAGATCGTTGACCTATTGTTTGGAATTGAATCATCAGGGCTTTCCATCGCCGATTTTAATATCGTGATCCGCGCCGATCACGGCAGTCTGCCGCGCTATCTGCAGGATGGAGCGGCGTATCTCGCGGCAATGCGCGTGGTCACGGGGCGTGACGCGCCGCCCGCGCTGCGCGGTGCGGAGATCGGTGCATGGCTGCGCATGGCGCATATCCGCATCCTGAAAAAACTCTTGTTGGAGAAGGAATAAGCGTGTTATAATACGTATGTATGAAGATAGGGAAGCTGCATGAAGGAGGCGCGTATTGGTGGATAAAATCATTCTGCCCTATCGCGGGAAGACTCCCGTTATTGATGAAACGGCATTTATCGCGCCCACGGCGGCCGTGATCGGCGACGTGACCATCGGAGCCGGTTCGAGTGTCTGGTTCGGTGCTGTCGTGCGCGGAGATTTTCAGCCGATTACGATTGGAAAGAATACCAACGTTCAAGAGAACGCGACGATTCATGTGATGCGTGATGCGCCTGTACGGATCGATGATGGTGTTATCATTGGGCACAATGCCGTGGTGCACACCTGCCATATCGGGTCGAATACGCTGGTTGGCATGGGTTCGATCATCATGGGCTACTCCGAGATCGGCGACAACGTCGTGATCGGCGCGGGGACGTTTCTCTCGCAGCATAAGAAGATTCCGTCGAATTCCCTTGTGTTTGGCAATCCCGCACAGATCGTACGCGCTCTGCGCGACGATGAAATCGAGGCACTTCAGGCGGCGGCACTCAACTACGCCGACCTTGGAGCAGAGTATAAACGTATCATTGAGGAGATGAAGTAATGGAACGTACCTTGGTTCTCATTAAGCCGGATGCTGTCGGTGCCCACCACATCGGGGACATTACGAAGGCGTACGAGGAGGCGGGGCTTGAGATCCGCGCGATGAAGATGATGCAGATGACGGATCGCATCGCGCGCATCCACTATGCAGAGCATCTCGAAAAGCCGTTTTACGGAGAGCTTGCCGCATTCATGACCTCGGCACCACTCGTGGCGATGGTACTCGCAGGAGATCATGCGATTGCACGCGTGCGCGAGCTGCACGGCGCGACGAATCCTGCGAACGCGGCCGAGGGAACGATCCGCAAGCGCTTCGCGAAAAATGGGAGCGAGAACGCCGTTCACGCATCCGACAGCCCCGAGAGTGCGGAGCGCGAGGTGCATATCTTCTTCAGTGAGACGGAGATTTTCTAGAGGGAATCGCTGATAAAATGAAGTCCGTCAGATTGGCGTAGATTTTTTCGTCCGATTGAGGAGGCAAACCGGACGCATAGCCAAAGCTATGTGGAGGATTTGCCGACAAAAAGCGGGCAAAAAAGATGCGCTAAGATGGCGGTGCTGAATTTATCAGTGCTTCCCTAGAAATAATGATGTTTGCTGTGCCCGATCATACCGTGTATGATCGGGTGCATTTATCGGCAGAGGAGGAACATGACGATGAGTGTAACGACAAAAACCGGCGATCAGGGCATGACGAGTCTTTTTACGGGAGAGCGCATTGCAAAGGATGATATGCGCGTGGAGGTCTATGGAGCCGTGGACAGCCTCGGCTCGACCCTCGGCATGGCGCGTGCCTTTGCGACAAGCTCCGAGGTCAAGGAGCATATCTACAACCTGCAGAAGCAGCTCGGGATGCTGATGGCGGACTTCGCGAGCCGCAACAAGGCACCGCGCGTCACAGAGGAAATGGTTGACGGCATCGAGAAATCGATCGCGGATATCGAGGAGAGCCTGCCCGAGCTGCGGGAGTTCATCATTCCGGGCGACAAGAAGTCGAGCGCGATGCTCGATCTCGCACGCACGACGGCACGGGCGGCGGAGCGCCATGCGTGGACACTGGCACGGCGCGGCTCGGTGGCAGAGATCGACCTGCGTTATCTCAACCGTCTCTCGGATTATATCTTCATCCTCATGCGGCTTGAGGATCAGGACAAGCCGAACCTGTGAGCAGCGGAATATTTGCGGTCATTGACGGGAGCAGTCTCTTCTTTCGCGCGTTCTATGCGCTGCAGCTCCCGCCAAATGCGCGCGGGATTCATACGAACGCAGTACATGGCTTTGCCATGATGCTCGTAAAGCTCCTGAAGGAGCTGTCGCCGACCCAGATCGTCATCGCATTCGACAAGAGCCGTACGACGTTTCGCACGGCACTCTATCCCGACTACAAGGGGACGCGGGACAAGACGCCGGAGGAGTTGATCGCACAGATTCCGCTGCTGAAGGAACTGGCGGAGGCGCTCGGCATCCCCTTTCTCGAACGGGACGACTACGAGGCGGATGACATCATCGGGACGCTCGCCGCGCAGGCGGCGGCAGAGGGCGTGGAGACGCGCGTGATTACGGGTGACCGCGATGCCCTGCAGCTCATTCGCCCGCACCTCACTGTCCTTTTGACAAAGAAGGGCATCAGCGAGACGAAGGTGTATGATACGGCGACGTTTGAGGAGGAGTACGGCTTCCCGCCGATCCGCCTGATCGATATGAAAGGGCTGATGGGTGACAGTTCGGACAATATTCCGGGTGTGCCCGGTGTCGGCCCGAAGACGGCGACGAAGCTCCTGCTCGCCTATGAGAGCATCGAGAACGTTCTCGACCATGCCGCAGAGGTCAGCGGGAAAAAGCTCAGCACGTCACTTGTGGAGTATCGTGCGCAGGCACTGCTCTCCAAGCAGCTCGCCACGATCGAATGTCATGTGCCGGAGCTGCACTACGATGCGGAGTCCTTCCGCATGCAGCCGGATCGTGCTGCGCTCGAGGCGTTCTGTCATGCCTATGAGCTGCGCACGGCCTGGCGCGCTCTGTCGGAGTTCTTAGGGGCGGCTGAGACAACAGCTTCTACTGCGGCGCAGCAGTCGCTCTTTGGCGAGCCTGCACCTGCGGCTGATCTAACGGCAGCAGAATTTTGTGATGCCGATATGGATCTGCTGCGCACGGCGGAAAAGGTCGCCGTCGGCGCTGTCTTTGCGGGCACGCCGCCCTTCGTGGAGATCATGAAACTCGCCCTCGTCATGGATGGGGAGCGGCGCATCCTGTCTGCATCGTCTCCGCATTTTGCCGAAACTCTGGCATGCTTGGCGGGGCGTTCCGTCACGCTCTGGAATGCGAAACGCTACGTACAGGCCGGACTTCGTGGGGTGGCACAGGTCTTTGATCTGGAACTCGTGGACTATCTGCTGCACCCCGAGGAGAGCCGTCGCGATATGGCACGTGCGGCGTTTACATTTCTTGGCGATACGACCTCGGCAGAGGGACTCTCATCTGAGGCGTACGCTGTGCATGAGGCGCTTCTTTCTGCGCATCTGCAGCCCGTCATGGAGACGGAGCTTGCTGCGCAGGGACTGATGCAGCTCTACCGCACGGTGGAGCTGCCGCTTGTCCCCGTACTCGCAGCGATGGAGCAGACGGGCGTATGCGTGAACCGTGCGGCACTGGAGCGTGAGCGCGCGGCAGCGACAGAGCGCATCGACGCATTGGCGTGTGAGATTCATACACTCGCGGGGACAACGTTCAACATCAGCTCCCCCAAGCAGCTCGGGGAGATCCTCTTTGAGCAGCTCGGGCTCGGCGACGGGAAGGTCAAAAAGACCAAGACGGGTTACTCGACCAATGCGGAGACCTTGGAGAACCTGCGCGACCAGCATCCCATCATTGACAAGGTGCTGACCTATCGTATGTGGACGAAGCTGCGCTCAACCTATCTTGACGGCATCGGCGCACTCATCCGCCCCGCCACGGGGCGCGTCCATACGAGCTTTAACCAAACCGTGACGGCGACGGGACGGCTCTCGAGTTCCGATCCGAACCTCCAAAATATCCCCGTGCGGACGGAGGAGGGGCGCGCCGTGCGTGCTCTCTTTACCCCGGGGGAAGGCTATGATGCACTGCTCTCGGCGGACTACTCGCAGATCGAGCTGCGCATCCTCGCGCACATGTCGGGCGATGAGACACTGATCGATGCGTTCCGTCAGGGGCAGGACATCCATGCGCGCACGGCAGCGGAGGTGTTCGGCGTGCCGCTGGACGCGGTGACGCCGGAGCAGCGGCGCCGTGCCAAGGCGGTCAATTTCGGCATCGTCTACGGGCTCAGCGACTTTGGGCTGGCGCGCGATCTCGGCATCGGACGCAGGGAGGCCGGCGGCTATATCGACCGCTATTTTGAGCGCTATCACGGTGTGCGTACCTTCCTCGACAAAATTGTGGCGGATGCGCATGAAAACGGCTATGTGACGACACTCTACGGGCGTCGGCGCGCGCTCCCTGCGCTCGCGAGCCGCAACTATATGCAGCGTTCCTTCGCGGAGCGCATGGCGATGAATACGCCGATCCAAGGGACGGCGGCCGACCTCATCAAGATCGCGATGGTGCGCGCCTATGACGCATTGCAGGCGGCGGGCGTAAAGAGCCGCATCCTGCTGCAGGTGCACGATGAGCTTGTCCTAGAGGTCACGGCAGAGGAGACGGAGACGGTCACGGAGCTCCTGCGCACGGCGATGAGCGGGGCGGCGGAGCTGGCTGTGCCGCTTGCCGTCGATGTGCATTGTGGGAAGAACTGGGCGGAGGCAAAGTAACGCGTGAGGATCATCGGACTGACGGGCGGCATCGCCTGCGGAAAATCCACGGTCAGCAAGGTGCTGAAGGACTGCGGCGCATGTATTGTGGATGCGGATGCGATTGCCCATGAACTTTCACAGCCAAATCAGCCCATCTTTCACGCCTATGTGGAGCTCTTTGGTTCGGAGATTGTGACGCCGGAGGGAACGCTCAACCGAGCGGAGATCGCACGGCGTGTCTTTTCTGACACGGTACTGCGTGACAAGATGAATGCCCGCGTGCACCCGATCATCCGTGCGGCCGCAGAGGATCGTCTGGATGCCGCCCACATGGACGGCACGGCGGTGGTGGTGCTCGATGTGCCGCTTCTCTTCGAGGCGGGCTGGGATGCCCTCACGAACGATACGTGGGTGGTTACGCTCCCGCCCGAGGAGCAGCTGGCTCGCCTCCTCGCGCGTGACGATACGATGGACGAGGCCGAGGCGCGTGCGCGTATCGCCGCGCAGATGCCGCTCGCCGAGAAATGTATGCGGGCGGATGTGGTCATCGATAACAGTGGGACAAGGGAAGAGACGAAAGAGCGTGTGGAAAAACTATGGGAGACGTACCTCGGGCATGCGTAATCTGCGGCTTCGGCTGTGGCTGATGCTGCGCCTTGTTGTCGCGGCGTTCATCGCCTTTGCCCTCGTCGGCGGCTGGACGATCGTCGAGCGGACGTGGCTCTACCCCTATGACTACCGCAGTTACATCGAGACGAGTGCCGCGCAGCAGCGCGTGGATCCATTCCTCGCTGCGGCCGTCATCAAGCACGAGAGCAAGTTTCAGCCGACGGCGCGCTCGGACGGCGGTGCGGTCGGGCTGATGCAGCTCATGCCGCAGACCGCGGCATGGATCGCAGGGCAGCTCGGGGAACCGTTCACGGAGGACTACCTCTACGATCCAGCCCTCAACATCCGCTACGGGGTCTGGTATCTTGCCGAACTGGAGCGTGAGTTCGGCGGCAACGACATTCTCGCGCTCGCAGCGTACAATGCGGGACGCGGCAATGTGCGCGACTGGATGGAGCGCAGTCATTGGACCGATCAGTTCGACGAAATCGACGCGATTCCCTACCCTGAGACGCGGCTCTACGTACGCCGCGTGCTCGAAGACAGGGAACAGTACAAGAGGCTGTACGACGAATGAAGACCTATCGAATCCTTTCATGTGCGGCAGATCTGCTGCTGCGCCTGCTGCATGGGCTCGCCCTCGCCGAGGAGGAGCGGGCTCTTTTGCGTGCCTGCGTCGTGCGTCATGTCGAGGTATGCGGCGATACGTGGGAGATTGTCGTCGGCACGCAGACGGTGATGGATGATGCTCTCATCGAGCGCATCGCGGCACAGGTGGCGGCGAACTATCAGCTCTCGCAGGTGCTCATTCAGCAGAATCTCGTCGCGCTCGCCCCGGCAGTTGCGCCGCTCTGGGAGCAGATCGTCCGCGATGCTGCCGCGGGCGATGCCGTCCTCTATCATACGCTGCTGCAGGCAAACTATGCTGTGGACGGCAACGTCATTCGTATCTCTGCGCCCGGTGCATTCGGCGCAGAGCTCTTTGCGCAGAGCAGTACGGCAGGACGTATCGAACATGCCGTGCGCATGCATGTCGGCTGCGCCTGCCGCGTTGTCTGCGAGGAGTCCTCACTCAGCGGTGCACTCCCAGGTGCAGACTGGACGCCGCCCGCCGTGCCTGCCGCCGCGATAGCCAAGGCGACACCGTCCGCTGCACCGTCGCGTGCGGCGAAGAATGCCAAGGCGAAGGAGCTCCCTGCCCATGTCATCATGGGGCGCGGCGTCTCGGGTGAAGCACGCACGCTGGGCGTGATCGAGGACGAGGTCAAGAATGTCGTCCTCGAGGGCGAGGTCTTTGACCCGCAGGCGAATCAGTTGAAGTCCGGTGCCTACATCCTCACCATCAAATTTGCCGATGCGACGAACGGCATCAGCTGCAAGAAGTTTTTCTCCGCGCGCGGCAAGACGACGCAGGAGGAGATTGACGCCGAGGTCGAACGCATCGTCAAGGCGATCGGCAAGGGCGGTGCCGTGCGTATCCAAGGGAAAATTGAATACGATAAATTCATCAGCGACTATGTGCTCTTCATCGACAGTATGGAACGGCGCAGCGTGCCGCAGCGTGAGGATACAGCGGAGGAAAAGCGCGTCGAGCTGCACGCGCACACGAAGATGAGCGCACTCGATGCCGTTGTCCCGCCCAAGGTGCTCGTCGAGACAGCGGCACGCTGGGGCTGGCCGGCGGTCGCCATCACCGACCACGGTGTCGTGCAGGCATTCCCCGAGGCGATGAATACGGCGCGCGCCCTCGCGAAGAAGGGCATCGACATCAAGATCATCTATGGCATGGAGGGCTATCTCGTTGACAGCGAGGACGACGCCCGTGCGTTTCACATCATCTTTTTGGCAAAGAACAAGACGGGTCTCTATAACCTCTATAAGCTCGTCTCGCTCTCGCACATCCGCTACTTCCGCGGGACGAAGAAGCGCGGCCGTCCGCGTGTACCGCGTGCCGTCCTGCAGCAGTACCGTGAGGGGCTCATCGTCGGCTCTGCGTGCGAGGCGGGCGAGCTGATTCGCGGCATCGTCGCCGGGCGTCCCGATGCGGAGCTGGAGGAGATGGCGAAGTTCTATGACTTCCTCGAGATCCAGCCCATCCACAACAACGACTTTTTGAAATTTGACGACCGTTTTCCCATGCAGACGGACGAGGATCTCAGGGACATCAACCGCAAGGTGGACGAGCTGGCGCGCAGACTTGGCAAGCCTCTGATAGCAACCTGCGATGTGCATTTCCTCAATCCCGAGGATGCCGTCTACCGTGCCATGATCCAAAAGGCGAACGGCTACCGTGACGCCGAGCGTCAGCCGCCGCTCTACCTGCGCACGACGGAGGAAATGCTCGCGGAGTTCGACTATCTCGGTGCGGCGCGCGCCTACGAGTGCGTCGTGACGAATCCGCGCCGTATTGCGGAGGAGACGGAACGCTTTCTTCCCATCCCCGATGAGCTCTATGCGCCGATGGTGCCGGGCGCGGATCGCGAGATTCAGGAAATGTCCTACGCACGCGCACGGAAACTCTACGGTGAGAATCTGCCGAAGATCGTCTCCGACCGTCTCGAGCTCGAGCTGAAGCCGATCCTGCGGCACGGATTTGCTGCGCTCTATATCATCGCCCAGCGCCTCGTGAAAAAATCCAACGACGACGGCTATCTCGTCGGCTCGCGTGGCTCGGTCGGCTCCTCCTTTGTCGCGACAATGATCGGCGTCACCGAGGTCAACCCGCTGCCGCCGCACTATCGCTGCCCGCACTGTCAGTACAATCGGTTCATCGACGACGGCTCGGTCGGGAGCGGCTTTGATCTGCCGTCCGAGGACTGTCCCGTCTGCGGCACGTCGCTCATCAAGGACGGACATAACATCCCGTTCGCCGTATTCCTCGGCTTTGACGGGGACAAGGTGCCTGATATCGATCTGAACTTTTCGGGCGACTATCAGCCCGTCGCACACAAGTACACGGAAGTCCTCTTCGGCAAGATGAATGTGTTCCGTGCGGGCACAATCGCAGGCCTGCAGGACAAGAATGCCTACGGCTACGCCATGCACTACTACGAGGATCAGGGCGAGGCGAAGGGGCGCCCCTACATCGAGCACATGATGCGCGGCTGCATGGGGGTCAAGGCGACGACGGGGCAGCATGCGGGCGGCATCATGGTCGTGCCGCGCGACATGGATGTGCACTACTTCACGCCCATCCAGCGCCCTGCGAACAATATGGAGTCGGATACACTCACGACCCATTTCGATTACCATTCCATCAGTGAGCGTCTCGTCAAGCTCGACATCCTCGGGCACGATGACCCAACCGTCATCAAGATGCTCGAGGAGCTGACGCCGCCCGCCACCGAGACCATCCCCTTCGACGATCCCGCGACCATGTCCATCTTCACCTCGACCGACGCGCTCGGCATCACGCCCGAGGATCTCGGGGCGAATATGGGGACGTACGGCATCCCGGAGTTCCGTACGTCGTTTACGCAGAAGATGATTGACGACTCAAGCCCTGACTGCTTTGCCGATCTCGTGCGGATTTCGGGCTTTTCCCATGGGACGAACGTCTGGCTCGGCAACGCACAGGATCTCATCAAGGCGGGCACGAGTACGCTGAAGGACGCGATCTCCGCGCGTGACGACATCATGAACTACCTCATGCAGAACGGTATCGAGCCGCTGCTGTCGTTCAAGACGATGGAGAATGTGCGAAAGGGCCGAGGTATCGCGCCCGATGTCGTGGAGAAACTGCGCGCGGGCGGGATCCCCGCGTGGTACATCGAGTCCTGCCAGAAGATCAAATATCTCTTCCCGCGCGCCCATGCGACCGCGTATGTCATGATGGGCTACCGTATTGCGTTCTGCAAGGTGCACTATCCACTCGCCTACTACGCCGCCTACTTCTCCATTCGCGCCGCAGAGTTCGATGCGAACATCATCTCGAAGGGCAAGGATGCCGTGCGTGCGGCAATCGACGCGCTCCTCGCTGAGGCGCGCGAGCACCGCGGCAAGCTGGACAACAAGAAGCAGGACACGCTCATTGTCCTGCAGCTCGCATGGGAGATGTACCTGCGCGGCTTCTCCTGTGAGCCCGTCGATCTCTATGCCTCCGATGCGGAGAAATTCATCCTGCACGAAAACTCCCTTTTGCCGCCCTTTACGGCGATCCCGGGCATGGGACAGAAGGCGGCGCAGGCGATTGTCGAGGCGCGGCGGGACGGACGGTTCATCTCCGTCGAGGATCTCGCGACGCGCGCCCATGTGCCCGCGCCTGCCATCGAGGTGCTGCGTACGCACGGCTGCCTCGACGGCATGATGGAGAGCAATCAGGTTGAGCTGTTTGCGTAAAATTTCATAGAAAAAAAGAAGGTGTCTGGTGCGAAGCGAAAAACTTTGTACCAGACGCCTTCTTTTTATCAGTACATCCTTTGTTATACGGTTGGATCCTGTGCGAGGATAGGCGCGAGAGCCTCCTCGTCCTCGGTGACGAAGAGCGTTTTCTCATGGGTAAAGCGGACGAAGCCGGGGACGGATCCCGAGGGCTTTTTGACGAAGCGGATGGCGGTGTAGTCGACGGGGACGGTCGAGGAGCCGCGTGCCTTGCTGAAATGTGCCGCAATCTGTGCGGCGAGGTGGAGTGTCTCCTCGCTCGGCGCCGCACCGCCCGTGCGCAGGATGACGTGTGAGCCGGGGATATCACGTACGTGCAGCCAGAGATCTGTCGGTGCGGCCGTCCGAAAGGTGAGCGCGTCGTTCTGTATGTTGTTCTTGCCGACGAGGATCGTCATGCCGTCGGGGGCGGTGAAGGAGAAGGGCTGCGCGCGGCGATCCTTGTTCTTCTTGGGCATCTTCTCGTGCAGATAGCCCGAGGCGATCAGCTCTTCCTGAATCTCCGCGATCTCAGCGAGCCGCGTGGAGGAGTCGAGCGATGCCTCGATGCTTTCGAGATGGCGGATGTTCGCACGGCACGCATCCTGCTGGACGGCGAGGAGCTTCTGCGCGCGCTTCAGCTTGTCGTACTTCTTATAGTAGGCCTGCATGTTTTGGATGATGCTCAGACGGCGGTCGAGCGGGATGGTGAGCGCTTCTCCTGTCTCGCTGTAGATGTTCGTGACCGTGATTGCATCATCGGCATGATCCACGTAGTTGTACTGATAGGTCATGAGGTTGTCGGCGGCGATCTTCTGCTCCTCGGCGTTTTCGGCGGCGGCGATCTCCGCGCCGAGCTTTTCATATTTCTCCCGCGCACGGGAGAGCTCCGTGCGTACGAGGCGGCGAAAGCGCTCGCGGTCGGGGATGACGTAGCTGCCAAGGCGCCGATCCGCGTCGATCATGAGAGCGCTGACCGTGGGATAGGAGAGGAGAGTCGTTTTCGGCAGAGCGCTGAGCGGGAACGCCGCCATCGCCGTGACTTTGCCGTTTTCGTCAAGGCGCAGCGAGGGGGCGGGCTTTTCCATCCATGTGCGCAGTTCGGCCAGTGCATCTGCGAGCGCGGCGAAGTCCGCACCGTCCAGCTGAGCGACAGGGATGTTTGGCGTGAGTCCGGCGAGAAAGGTCGCTTCTTTTGCCGAGACGGGGCCGAAGCCGAGGACGGCGCCGATGAGTGCCTGAAAGAGTTTTGCCTCCCCCTCTGCTCGGACACGCGCGAGAATGTCCTCTGTGTCTGCCGTGAGGAGGTCGCATTTTTCCTGCGCAGGCGGGAGGACATAGGGAAGCCCCTTGTAGACGGTGCGCACGCGGCTCGTGTTCTCACCGATGCGCCGCAGTGCCTCGGTGATGATGCCGTCCTCGTGGAGGATGATGTTGCTGTACTTGCCGATGAGCTCGAGTGTGAGCGTGCGCGTAACGATGCGGCCGCCGCCCGCGATGACGTCGATGTCGAGATGGATGATGCGGTCACGTCCCTCCTGACGCACGGCGGCGATGCGCCCTGTCTCAAGCTGCTTGCGCAGGAGCATGACGAAGGTCGGCGGCTCGGCCGGGTTCTCGGGAGCCGTCTCGATGAGGTGCGCCGAGGGGTTGCCCGCATTTGTATTGATATAGAGCAGCAGGTTCTGTCCCGGCTGGCGGATGCCGAGGACGATGGACTGCTTGTTCGGCTGATTGATCTTGTCGATGCGTCCGCCCGTGAGAGCATCTGCGAGCTCACGCACGAGGGCGGACATGGAGAATCCGTCAAGGCTCATCGTATCACCTTTCTTTCGCTTGGTTTGTTAGGGAATCGCTGATACATTTCAGTATGCTTCATTGTATCAGCGATTCCGATACACGTCAAAAAATTGATGCGCAAGTCGGCGAATTTCATTTGATCGGGGTTTCCCTAAGTGTATTGCCGCCTCCGCAATTATCGCAGAAAGGGCGGGCTGCGTGCCTTGCGCACAGAGGGTATTCATACTATAATGAGGAGGTATCATACGACGAGGAAAGGGACTTTATGAAATTCAGCAAATGGCAGGGCTGCGGCAATGATTTCGTGATCGTGGATTTTCTCGATCATGAACCGGTGGACTTCGCTGTCCTCGCACGCGAGATGTGCGACCGTCATTTCGGCGTCGGTGCGGACGGCCTGATGGCGGCGTGCCCCTCGGAGACGGCGGATGTGCGGATGCGCGAGTTCAACCCCGATGGGACGGAGCCGGAGATGTGCGGAAACGGCATCCGCTGTTTTTCGCGCTGGCTCTACGAAGAGGGGTACGTGACGAAGGAAGAGTTCACCGTCGAGACGTTGGCGGGGACGATGGTGCCGCGCGTCATTGTGCAGGACGGTACGGTGTCGGCGGTCGCTGTGGACATGGGCGTTCCCGTGCTAGAGGGGGAGCGTATCCCCGTGGCAGGCTTCGGCACGGAGCGCGTTGTGGCGCAGCCCATCACGGTCGCCGGCAAGAAATACGCGATGACCTGCGTCTCGATGGGCAATCCGCACTGCGTGATCTTTGTGGACGATGCGGAGGGGTTCCCTCTGGAACAGCTCGGTGCACAGTTTGAGCATCATGCGGCGTTTCCGCGCAAGATCAATACGGAGTTTGTCGAGGTGCGTGACCGCCGCCATGCGCGCATGCGCGTCTGGGAACGCGGCGCGGGCATTACGCTCGCCTGCGGGACAGGGACGTGTGCGACGCTGACGGCGGGCGTGTTGAACGATGTGCTCGACCGTGAGGCGGCGATTGAGGTGGACGGCGGCGTGATCCATGTAGCATGGCGCGAGGACGGACATATCGTGATGACGGGGCCTGCCGCGCGGGTGTTCACGGGCGAGTGGCCGGGGGTGCGATGAGTACGCAGCGCAGGAGTATGACGGGCTACGGTGCGGGGACGGCGGAGACGGCGGACTATCGTGTCGTGGTCGAGATGAAGGCGGTCAATCAGCGTTTTCTTGAGATCGCACCGCACATGCCGCGTGCCTTTGGCGCATGGGAAGGCGATCTGCGGGAGCTCATCCGTGCGCGCGTGGCACGCGGCAAGCTCGATGTCTACGTCAGCTTTGAGGATCGCAGTGAGAAACGCTATGCCGTTCATGTCAATGAGGGGCTCGCCCGCGCCTATTACGCGGCGCTCGGCCGTGTGGCGCGTGCCGTGGATGCACCGCTGTCGGACGGCGTGCGCATGACGGCGGCGTACGAGGGCGTCATCACGATCCGTGAGGATGCAGATCTCTCGGGGGCGCGCACGGTCTTTCTGGATGCTGCCGCACGAGCCCTCGACGCGCTCGATGTCATGCGCCTTGCTGAGGGCGCGCATATCGTGCGCGACTTTGAAAAGCGCCTCGCACGCCTCGAGGAGCAGCGCGAAGAGGTGAAGCGGCATGCGCCGCAGATCGTAGCGGACTACCGTGCCCATCTCACGGAGGTGCTGGCGGAGTTTCGCACCGTCACGCCCGATGAGACGCGCATCATGCAGGAGGCGGCGCTCTATGCCGACCGCGTGAATGTGACGGAGGAGCTCGTTCGGTTGGCGAGTCACTTTGCCCAGTTCCGTACGATTCTCGCAGAGGAAGAGCCTGTCGGACGGCGGCTCGATTTCCTGCTGCAGGAGATCAACCGCGAGACGAACACGATTGGCTCTAAAGTGAACAGTGCAGCCATTCAGCAGGTGGTTGTCGCGATGAAGAACGAGGTGGAGAAGCTGCGCGAGCAGGTGCAGAATTTGGAGTGACAGATGGAGACGGTCAATGTTGGATTCGGCGACATCGTCCTGACGGGACGCATGGTCGCCATTGTCGCGCCGACCTCCATGTCCGTCAAGCGCATGGTGCAGGATGCGCGCGACGCGGGACGGCTGATCGATGCGACGTACAAGCGGCGGACGCGCGCTGTCGTCGTCATGGACAGCGGGCACATCGTCCTCTCGGCGCTTCTGCCGGAGACGATTGCAGGGCGCATGGGAACGCGAAAGGAGGAGGAGACATGAAAAAAGGGCTGCTGATTGTGATCTCGGGTGCATCGGGCACAGGCAAGGGAACGGTCTGCAAGGAGCTTCTTGCACGGGAGCGCGGCATCGCCTTTTCGGTCTCTGCCACGTCGCGCGCCCCGCGCGAGGGGGAGCAGGACGGACGCGAGTATTATTTCCGCACGCGTGCGGAATTCGAGGCGATGATTGCGGAGGGGGCGTTTCTCGAGTACGCGGATGTGTACGGCAACTACTACGGCACGCCGCTTGCTCCGATTGAGGCACGCCGCAGTGCAGGCGAGGACATCCTGCTCGAGATCGACACGCAGGGTGCACTGAATGTGATGGAGCGATGTCCCGATGGCACGTTTATTTTCCTCCTGCCGCCCTCGCTGGAGGAACTGCGCCGTCGCATTACGGGGCGCGGCACAGAGTCCGAGGAGAGTCGTGCGCGGCGGCTTGCCGCGGCACGCGACGAGATTCGGCTCGGCAGACGCTACCGTTACGCCGTGCTCAATGACACAGTGGAGGATGCGACGACACGGATACAGACCATCCTTACGGCAGAGCGCCTGCGTGCCGATATGAATCCGACCCAGTTTGATATGTGAAAGGCAGAAAGCACAATGAAGACGAATGTAGAAATCGGCATGGTCAATCCCTCGACGGATGAGCTGATGACGAAGGTGGACAGCCGCTATGGCATGGTGGTGCTCGCCGCAAAGCGCGCACGTCAGCTCCTTGAGGGAGATCCCGTGAAGTCCGAGCGGGCACGCTCGACGAAGAATGTCACGAACGCATTTGAGGAGATTGCCGAGGGCAAGATCAGCTACAACCTCTGCATGGAGAGTGTCTGACATGGGGGCGCTCGCAGGACGGCGCATCGTTCTCGGCGTGACGGGCGGGATCGCCGCGTTTAAGGCGGTCGAGGTCGCGAGCCTTCTGCGCAAGGAAGGGGCGGAGCTGCGCGTCGTCATGACGCGGGCGGCAGTCTCCTTTGTCACACCGATCACCTTCCGTGAGGTCGCCAATGCTCCCGTGGCAGAGACGATGTGGGGGGCGCCGCAGCATCACGTGGCGCATATCTCTCTGGCGTCCTTTGCCGAGATGGTGCTCGTCGCACCCGCCACGGCAAATTTTCTCGCGAAGGCAGCGGCGGGCATGGCCGACGATATGTTGACGACGACGCTGCTCGCAACGCGTGCCCCTCTTCTCGTTGCTCCTGCGATGAATACCGTCATGTGGGAGAATCCCGTGACGCAGGAGAATGTGCAGCGGCTCGCCGCGCGCGGTGTCCAGATCATCCCCCCCGCCGTAGGGATGCTTGCCTGCGGCACGACAGGCGCAGGGCGTCTGCCTGAGCCGGAGGAGATCGTGCGCGTCGTCAAGGAGCACTTTGCGCGTGCGCAGAGCCTCGCAGGGCGGCGCATCCTCGTGACCGCAGCGGGGACGGAGGAGCCGCTCGATCCCGTGCGCTACCTCGGCAACCGTTCGACGGGACGTATGGGCTACGCCGTTGCGGCAGAGGCGGCGCAGCGCGGTGCAGAGGTCATCCTTGTCTCCGGCCCCACGCCGCTTGAAACGCCCGCAGGTGTGCGGCGTGTGGACGTACGTACGGCACGCGAGATGTATGCGGCAGTGCTCGCCGACTATGACGGCGTGGATGCGGTCGTCAAGGCGGCGGCGGTCGCTGACTATCGCCCTGCAGAGACGGCAGAGCAGAAGATCAAGAAATCGGAGGACACGCTGACGCTCACACTGACGCGCAACCCCGATATTCTCTATGAATTGGGACAGAAAAAGACGCATCAGGTGCTCGTCGGCTTTGCGGCAGAGACGCAGAACGTGGAGGCGTATGCACGTGCCAAACTCCAGAAGAAGAACCTTGACTTCATCGTGGCGAACAACGTCGCGGAGCAGAATGCGGGGTTTGGCACGCCGACGAATCATGCCCAGATCTTCTACGCGGATGGCCGCATGGAGGAGTGCCCTATGATGGCGAAGTCCGCGCTCGCGGGTGTGATCCTCGATCGACTGGAAGCAGCCATCTGCACACGGTGAAATTTGTCCTTGACAAAGTGAATGGCATTCACTATAATACATTACATAGAAATGAATATACCTCATCCAGAGCAGTGGAGGGAATGGCCCGATGAAGCTGCGGCAACCATGGCAATGTGTGCCAACGGTGCCAATTCCTATAGGCAGAGCGCCTATGAGATGAGAGCGGCAGAAATCACAGCCTCCCACATCTCAGCGGGAGGCTTTTCTTATGGGAAACGGAGAGGGAGTTACGAATTAGGGGAGGTTCTACATGAAGAAAATGCTCTTTACGTCCGAGTCCGTCACCGAAGGACATCCGGACAAACTCGCTGACCAGATCTCGGACAGCATCCTTGATGCGATCCTTGCACAGGATCCGATGGGGCGTGTCGCCTGCGAGACACTTGTCACGACGGGACAGGCGCACGTCGTCGGCGAGATCTCGACCTCGTGCTATGTTGATATCCCGAAGATCATCCGTCAGACCGTGCGCGAGATCGGCTACACAAACGCCAGTTATGGCTTTGACGCTGATACCTGCGGCATTCTTGTCTCGCTCGATGAGCAGTCGCCGGACATCGCACAGGGCGTTGACCGCGCGATTGAGTCGCGCGAGGGCGATATGGACGCGGCAGAGGCGATCGGCGCCGGCGACCAGGGCATGATGTTCGGCTATGCGACGAACGAGACGCCCGAATATATGCCGCTCACGACCGTGCTCGCCCACAAGCTGGCACGCCGCCTGACTGAGGTGCGCAAGAACGGGATGCTCCCGTATCTGCGTCCCGACGGCAAGACGCAGGTCACCGTTGCCTATGAGGACGGTAAGCCCGTCTATGTCGATACGGTCGTCATCTCGACCCAGCACGACGAGGCCGTTGATCTCGCAACGATCCGCAAGGACATGATCGAGAAGGTCATCAAGGAGATCATCCCGGCAGAACTCCTGCGCGCAGAGACGAAGTACTTCGTCAATCCGACGGGCAAGTTCGTCATCGGCGGACCGCACGGCGACTCGGGACTTACGGGGCGCAAGATCATCGTCGATACCTACGGCGGCTGGGCGCGTCACGGCGGCGGTGCATTCTCGGGCAAGGATCCCACGAAGGTAGACCGCAGTGCGGCGTATGCGGCGCGCTACGTGGCGAAGAACATCGTCGCGGCAGGGCTCGCTGACCGCGTGGAGATCCAGCTCGCCTACGCCATCGGCGTGGCACATCCCGTTTCCATCATGGTCGAGACATTCGGTACGGGCAAGATCAATGAGGAGAAAATCGTCGAACTCGTCAAGAAAACCTTCGACCTGCGTCCTGCAGGCATCATCAAGATGCTCGACCTGCGCCGTCCCATCTACCGCCAGACAGCGGCGTACGGACACTTCGGACGCACGGACGTCGATCTGCCGTGGGAGAAGACAGACAAGGCGGCGGCGTTGAAGAAAGAAGCTGGGCTGTAAGCTAAGGAATCGCTGATAAAATGAAGCCCGTCAGATTGGCGGTGCTGAATGTATCCGTGTTTCCCTAACTGCACAATGGGGGCTGCTATACGAAGGAAAAATTCGTACGGCAGCCCTTTCCTTCATCATGAGGTGTGGCCAACATAATGAACGACAAAAAAATCGCTGTAATCGCACTGTGTGATCCCGATGAACCTGCTGCCATCCGTCCGTATCTCGACGCGCTTGATGTACCACATGGCTACGAGGTGGAGATGATTGAGGCGTGTGCGGAGGGAAGCACGGCAGCAGCCTGCCAACAGGCGATGGAGAAGACTGATGCAAAGTATAAGGTCTACCTGGCGCCAGGGAGCATTCTGATTCGGTTGACCTTCTTTCGGGAGATGCTTTGTCTCTTTGCGAAAGATCCCGCGATTGGCATCATTGGCCTGATCGGTACGCCACAGCTCTCGACAACGGGAGAACTTGTCATGTCTCCCCACGTCGTGGGGAACGTCCTCTATACCGATGATACATCTTTTCGTGGTGAACCCATCGAAGGAGAGATGGAGAATGTCATGGCGGTCAGTGACTATCTGATTGCCACACAATATGACATTCCATGGCGCAGTGATCTTTTCCACGAGGGTAGTTTTTGGGCGGAGGCACAGTGTATCGAGTTCCGTCGGCGGGGCTATCGGACGGTCGTACCGCAGCAGAAAGAGGCATGGCTGATCGCAGAGGCAAGAGAGTTCTGCTGCAATGAAGTGAGCCGCAATGCATTCCTTGATACCTATTCAAAGGATATTTATCCGCTGGTATCTGTCATAATGCTCACGTATCAGCGACCACACTATTTTCGGATGGCCCTGGAAAGCGTGCTCACGCAGACCTACCGAAATTTGGATATTTTTATCACGGATGATTCGCACGATACGGTGACGGCAGAGATGATGCGGCGTGACTTTTCGGACGATCCGCGGATCCATTACGAGCATCATCCAACGTATAGCGCGGCTGAGAACTGGACGCGGGCAATGCAGTATAATCATCCGCGCGCACTATATGTAAACTGGCTGATGGATGATGATCGCTTTATGCCTGATAAAATTGCGGTTATGATGGACTGTTTCTTTGCCCATCCGGATCTCAGCCTCGTCACATCGTATCGTGAATGTATTGATGTTGATGGAAACAGAATACCAAACCCTGCCTATGCAAAGACCATATGCTCGGAGCCCACAAAATTTGACGGAACATCCGTTGGTATGAAAATTCTCCTCCAGACCGCAAACTTCATCGGTGAACCGACGACCGTTCTAGCAAAGAAGTCGTTGATGCTAGATGGATATCGCCTGGGATTCACAGGCAAGGAGGGAAAATACCTCTCACCGGACTTTCCTACATGGCTACACCTTCTTGCACGAGGAAATATGATGTACCTAACGGAGCCGCTCAGTCAATTCCGCATCCATGAAGGGAATGACACGTGGAACCCCACCACCTTCGTTAGCGGAATCATCGGCTGGGCCATTTGTATTCGTGCGGCGATCGAGCAGGATGTGTTTCTTCGCGATAACAGTGCACGTAGGGCTGCCATAGTGCAATGGATGGATATGGCATCCGTCGCGCGTGGGAAATTAGGGCATATCCTAGAGGCAGGAAAAGAACCCGTGTTTAGAGATTTTCAGATTGTTTTTAATGCCATGTCCGAGGCACTAGAGACTGACTGCCATATTGAGTTTGCCATCGATACGACACTGGAACTGTTGCCGATGGATGACTGAGAGTAGGGAAAATAAAGCAAATCCCCCGTTGAAGTCGGTTTCAACGGGGGATTCCTTAATTTTTCTGCTTCATCCCGATGGTCAGTTCATTCACCAGTGGGATACGCTCCCCGATGCGGCGCATGATGAGCGCGCCGCACAGTGTCAGCAGGAGCGTCGCCGCATACATGGCGAGGGCGAGGGGAGCGGTCAGTACATGCCCGGTCCGATGGAGGACGGCGAGCAGATAGGTGATCGCTATCGGGTGGGCGAGGTAGATGAAGTAGGAGTGCTTTCCGAGGATCTGGAACGCATGCCCCAAAGGATTCTCCGTTCCCAGCCGCGTGAAGAACGCAAAGAGCGCGAGCGATGCACCGATCGTGTATAAGATGCCGAGCGGTGAGAGCTGATGCGCGGTGTAGATGCCCTCGAGGGGAGTGTAGCCGTCCACGAGAAGCAGCTTGTAGTACCATGCGAGGAGGGCAAGGAGACTCAGGATGCCGAACGCGTAGAGCTGTCCCGTCCGGCACAGCATCCACGTGCGGAATGCCTCCCAGTGGAGGGCGATATAGCCGCCGAGGAGGAAGATAAAGACGTAGTGCATGACCCAGTAGTTCAGACGATAGAACAGAAGGGCGCGCCAGAGCGTCCCCTCGGGCAGTCCGTAGACGTAGAGATTGAATGCTGTATCGAAGCTCGACCAATAGTCAAAGGCGATCTGGACGGCGAGGATGCCCATGAGCAGCGGGAGTGTCATGCGGCGGAGTAGGATGCGCCAGAGCGGCATCAAGAGGTAGAACCAGATCAGGATGACCATGAAGTAGAGCTGATACTTTGCATTGCCGAAAAAGAGGATGCCCGGAATGGACAGAATCGGCGGAAATCCGACCCCGTAGTGCCATGCGTCGTGAAGAAGATAAAAAAGCGACCAAACGAGGTAGGGGATCATGACCGCACGCCCGCGTCGCACGAGGAAATCCCGATAGGAAAATGGAGCAGACGGAGATTTCCCATAGAATAGACCGAATGCTGAGATAAAGAAAAAAATCGGCACGGCGAAGCGCGTACCGATATCAAACAGAGCCACGAGGTGGATGTTTGGTGATGGATTGGCAAGATACTCCGCGCCGATATGGATGCCGATCACACCCATCATGGAGATGCCGCGAATCGCCTCGACGGCGGCTACGCGGGGACGCTTACTCGATGACATAGGTCACGTTGGCGGTGGCAGCGACTGAGAGCTCACCCGGGGCGATCGGCGTTGCTGCGGCGACGGCGTCCTTTGCCATCATCATCGGCATATAGTTCTCACTGCGCGGCAGATTTGCCTGCGTGTCGGCGTAGACGTTCGCGATGCGGACGAGGCGGACGCCGAGTGCATCAGCGACGGCCTGTGCCTTCTCCTTTGCACTGCGCACCGCATCTGTGAGTGCCTCGTTCTTGGCGACACTCGTATCACTCGCCGTGAAGTTCAGCGCGTCGATGCGGTTCGCTCCGTTTGCGAGTGCCGCGTCGATGATCTTGCCGACGTTGTTGAGGTTGCGCACCGTGATGACAACGGAGTTCTGTGCCGTATAGCCGATGACCTCGTTGCGGCTGCTGTCGCGCATATCGTAGCGCTGTGAAAAGTCATAGTGTACGGTCTGGATGTCGCGGTCGGCGACACCGAGTGCGCGGACCGCGTTGTGGACGCGCGCCGTCTGTGCGGCGTTCTCCGCATGCGTGCGCGCGGCATCCGCCTCCTCCGTGACGACGCCGATGGTGATCTCCGCCGTATCGGGGGCGACGTAGGCGATGCCCGTTCCCCCGATCGTGATGGTCGCAGGTGCAGCTGCGGGTGCAGCTGGCTCGGCTGCGGATGCCGCCCCCATCGGCAGGGCAAGTGCAAGAGCGAGCACGGACGTGCGGGCGAGCGATGTAAATGAAATACGTTTCATCATGAGTCTCCTTTTGCTGATCTTGGCGGCGATGTCAGATGCAGCCACAGCTCGTTATTGCTGCTCTGCGAAAAGCTGTTCGTTGTATTTCTTTGCCGCCATATATGCCCAGATGGCGCAGAACGGCAGCGTGATCAGACAGCCGAACCCGAGCGTCAGTACAGCAATGACGATATTGACAAGAAACATCACAAGTGCGCCCTTAAGGGTTGAATAGCACATGCCAAGCGGACCGAGGAAGAGGGCAAGCCCTACGGCGAGCCCGACATTCTTTGTCGAGGTGACGATGATTCGCTGCGGCTGCGGCGGCAGCGTCTGGTACATCTGGTCCTGCTGCGGCTGCTGTGTCTTCTGATCCTGATCCATACTCCATCTCCCTTTCAATAAAGACCGTTTCAAAAATCCCTTCAAGTATACCGAAAAAAAGGATGGATTGCAAACGCAAATCCGTGCAGGGGACGCGTCGGAAGAAAAGAATTTGACTTTTTGTCATTTTTCGTGTACGATAGGCGTAGTTTCATAGAAATAGGAGGAACGATATATGGCAAAAGAGACATTTGAGTTTCAGGCAGAGACCAAACAGCTCCTCGAGCTGATGATCCACTCGATCTATACGAATCGCGAGATTTTTCTGCGCGAGTTGATTTCAAATGCGTCGGATGCGATCGACAAGCTCCACTTTGAGAGCCTGACGAACCGCGACATCCTTGAGGGCAACGAAAACTATGAGATTTTTCTCGTCCCGGATAAGGACAGCAAGACGCTCACGATCTCCGATAACGGCATCGGCATGTCGCGTGCAGAGGTTGTGGAGAACATCGGCACGATTGCAAAGTCGGGGACGAAGGCGTTCATGGAGCAGCTCGCGAAGGCAAAGGAGGAGAGCGGCGGCGCACCGGACAAGGATCTGATCGGTCAGTTCGGCGTGGGCTTCTACTCCGCGTTCATGGTCGCAGAGCGCGTGACGATCGTGACGCGCCGTGCCGGTGAGACGCAGGCGACGCGCTGGGAGTCGGCGGGCGACGGCAGCTATACGATTGAGGATGCAGAGAAGGAGTCGCGCGGCACGACGGTGACGATCCACCTCGCGAAGGAGTTCACGGAGGGCGAGACGGACTACACGGATACGTTCGTGCTTGAGAGCCTCGTAAAGAAGTACTCCGACTACGTGCGTTACCCGATCCGCATGAACGTGACGACAGAGGAGATGCCGCGCGACGATGAGGGCAAAATCATCGAGGGTGCGGAGAAGATCAAGAAGACGGAGCTGCGCACGCTGAACTCGATGCAGCCGCTCTGGACGCGTACAAAGGCGGAGATCAAACCCGAGGAGTACAACGATTTCTTCCGCGATCAGTTCCACGAGTGGGAAGCTCCGATGGAGATTTTCCACACGAAGGCGGAGGGCACGGTGGAGTATACGGCGCTCCTTGAGATCCCTGCACGTGCGCCGTTCAATCTCTACCAGGCGGACTATGAGCCGGGCATCCAGCTCTATTCGCGTCATGTCTTCATCATGGACAAGTGCAAGGATCTCTTGCCGGATTATCTGCGCTTTGTCAAGGGGCTTGTGGACTCGCCCGATCTCTCACTGAACATTTCGCGTGAGCTGCTGCAGCAGAGCCGTGAGCTGAAGACGATCGGCCGCGCACTGGAGAAGAACATCCTCAAGGCATTGGGCAAAAAGCTCGAAAAGAACCGCGAGGACTACGAAAAGTTCTGGGAGCAGTATGGCCGTGCACTGAAGATCGGCATCTACAACAGCATGTACTCCGGCCGCGATACGGTGGACAAGCTGAAGGATCTCCTGCTCTTTCACAGCTCGAAGGACGGCGGCCTTGTCACGCTGAAGGAGTACGCTGAGCGTATGCCCGAGAGCCAGAAGAGCATCTACTACGCGACGGCGAAGGATCAGGCGACGATTGAGCTGCTGCCGCAGATGGAGCAGCTGCGTGAGCGCGGCCTTGAGGTACTCTTCCTGCTCGACCCCGTGGACGAGTTCGCCATTGAGACCGTGCGCGAATATGAAGGGAAGAACTTCCATTCGATCAGCCGCGGCGACCTCGATCTCGGCGATGCGGAGAGTGAGGCTGCGAAGAAGGAGACGGAGGATCTCGCGAAGGCAAATGATGATCTCATCAAGGACGTGAAGGAGACACTCGGCGATAAGATCGCCGAGGTCAAGCTCTCGCAGCGTCTGCGCTCGAGTGCCGTCTGTCTCGTCGCGGATGAGGCAGGGCCGTCGCTCTCGATGGAGCAGACCTTTGCGGAGATGAACAATCCGATGTTCAAGGCGCGCCGCATTCTCGAGATCAATCCGCACCATGAGCTTTTCGCCAAGCTGCAGAAGGTACATGCGGCGGGCAAGGACAGCGAGGAGTTCAAGGACTACTGTGACCTGCTCTATACGCAGGCACTGCTGATTGAGGGAATCCTGCCGGAGAATCCCGTCGCCTTTGCGCAGAAGCTCGCAAAGATGATGGCAAAATAAGGAGAAGCTATGGAAGTCGAACTCTTTTCGTCACAGTTCTTTGTGGCACTCTTTTCGATCATTGTGCTTGATCTTGTGCTCGCAGGCGACAATGCCGTCGTGATTGCGATGGCGTCCAACCGTCTGCCGGCACATCTGAGGAAGCGCGCCATCTACGTCGGAACGGCGGGCGCGATTGGCATACGTCTCATCATGACGTTCTTTGCGGTGCAGTTGCTCTCCGTGCCGTATTTACAGGCACTCGGCGGACTGGTACTGCTGCCGATCGCCGTGAAGCTCCTGCGTCCCTCCCACGGCGAGGAGCACGTGGAGGCGGCGGAGACGTTTGCGGGCGCGGTCAAGACAATCATCATTGCCGATGCGGCGATGGGGATTGACAACGTGATCGCGATTGCAGGCGCGTCGCACGGCGACTTCCTGCTCGTGGTACTTGGGCTTCTCATCAGCGTTCCGATTATCGTTGGCGGCAGCCAGCTCATCGGCAAGCTGATGGAGAAATATCCCGTGCTCGTCGTTCTCGGTGCAGCCATTCTGGGCTGGACAGGCGGAACGATGATCATACACGACCGCACGGTCGGCGTGATGATTCTGGAGGCTCTGCCGCAGGCGACATACATTCTGCCGGCCGTTCTGGCAGCTGCCGTGTGCGGTGTCGGTGCGTGGATGCGGCGGCGAGGCTGATATGGTCGGACTTGTGATTGTAGCGCACAGTGCCGCGCTCGCGCATGGCGTCGCGGAGACCTGCCGCATGATGGCAAAGGATGCGCATATCGCAATGGCGGGCGGCATGGAAAACGGCGGCTTTGGGACGAGCTATGCACGGATTGCTGCGGCGATCGAGAGTGTCCGCAGCGCGGATGGCGTTGTTGTGCTCGCGGACGGAGGCAGCTCTGTGCTGACGGCGGAGACGATCATCGAGGAGCTGCGCAGTAGCAGCGTGCGCATGGCGGACTGCCCCATCGTTGAGGGCAGTGTGGTCGCTGCGATTGCCGCAGTCTGCGGGGCGGATCTCGATGAGGTCGTGCGCCGCGCCGAGGAGACACGCGGCGCGTGCAAGATTTACAATTGACAGTCCAAATACAGAATGATACAATAGCATACGTAATGATGCTCTTTGAGGCGGGGTGAAAATCCCCACCGGCGGTACAGCCCGCAAGCTGCTTGTGAGAGCGGCATGATCCGGTGTGATTCCGGAGCCGACAGTGAAGAAGGCAGATGCCTTCGCAGTCTGGATGAGAAAAGGCGCGTCTATGATGGGAACATGGATAGGTATGTATCTGTGATTTCTTGGGACGATTTATATGCCGCCGGAGGAGATTCTTCCGGCGGCATTTTGTTTTTCCAAATTTTGTTGTACTCCCCGCGAACGCTTAGTTGCGCAAGTGATCGTGCGCTTGTACGCTTAAATACCGTCGGATTCCTTAAACGCGCTGCGCTTGAACGAAAGAAATCCGCAGGGGCGTACCGTGCGCTTTTCCCGATTGTTTCACTAGGGTTCACTTCTGGAGCACAAGATAAATTCTTCAAGAAGGTAAAGAACAGAATGGGATTACTATGAACGAAACGGACGAATCCTATATGCGCGAGGCTCTGCATCTGGCGGAGTTTGCGCGCGGGCGTACGTCGCCGAATCCACTCGTGGGCGCACTCATCGTGCGCGATGGGACGGTCGTTGCGAGTGGTTGGCATCGTGCGGCGGGCGAGCCGCACGCGGAGGTTCATGCACTCCGCATGGCGGGGGAGCTGGCACGCGGTGCGACGCTCTACGTGACGCTCGAGCCGTGTGCGCATCAGGGGCGGACGGGCTCCTGTGCCAAGGCGGTGATCGCCGCAGGGATCACGCGCGTCGTGGTGGCGCTTCGTGATCCGAATCCGCTTGTTGCAGGGCGCGGAATCGCCATGCTCGAGGCGGCGGGCATCGAGGTTGTGACGGGCGTCTGCGCGGCGGAAGCGCGGCGGCAGAACGCTGCGTTTCTCACGTGGGTGACGACGAAGCGCCCCCTCGTCACGCTCAAGACGGCGATGACGCTCGACGGGAAGATCGCAAGCCATACGGGGGCGTCGCGCTGGATTACGGGCGAGGAGGCGCGTCTGCGCGTGCATGAGATGCGCGATGCGAGCGACGCGATTCTCGTCGGCATCGGTACCGTCCTCGCAGATGACCCGAGCCTGACGACGCGCCTGCCGCATCGTGCGGGGAAGAATCCGCTGCGCGTCGTACTGGATTCGGCGGCGCGCACGCCGCATGATGCGAGACTGGTGACGGATGGGGCGGCTCCGACGGTGATCGCCGTGAGTGAGCGTGCCGATCCGCGGCGTGTGGATCGCCTCCGCGCGTGCGGCGCAGAGGTGGTGACGCTCGGGGCGGAGCGCGTGGAGCTCCCGCGCGTACTCGACTGGCTCGGCGCACGCGACTGTACGTCCCTCCTTGTCGAGGGCGGTGCTGCGGTGAACTGGTCGTTTCTCTCGGGCGGCTATGTGGATCGGATCTGCGCCTTTATCGCCCCCATTCTGATGGGTGGGATGGAGGCACCGACGCCCATCGGGGGCATTGGCTTTGATGCACCGCAGGCGGCACTGCACCTCCATGATATGCACGTCGAACTGGTCGGTGCAGATCTTCTCGTGACGGGCAGTCTGCGCACACCGGCGGAGTGAGGTGAGGATATGTTTACAGGAATCATCGAGGAGGTCGGCACATTCGCCCGCCTTTCGGGCGGCGTGCTCTCGATCGGTGCGCATCTCGTTCCGTCGGATGCACACGTCGGCGACAGCATCGCCGTGAACGGCATCTGTCTCACGGTCACATCATTCGATGCACAGGGCTTTTCTGCCGACGTGATGCCCGAGACGGTGCGGCGCACCTCGCTCGCGGAGCTGACACGCGGCGCACCGCTCAATCTGGAGCGGGCGCTGCTGCCGACGACGCGCATGGGCGGACATTTCGTCAGCGGACACATCGACGGCGTGGGGAAGATACGAGCCATGCGCGAGGAGGGAAATGCAATACTTATGACGGTCGCCGCCGATGCAGAGATTCTGCGCGGGATTGTCGAGAAGGGCTCGGTTGCCCTCGACGGCATCAGCCTTACCGTGGCGGCGGTCGGCACGGCGGACTTTACCGTCAGTCTCATCCCGCATACGCGCACGGTGACGAATCTCAGCGCGAAGCGCATCGGCAGTCTGCTCAACATCGAGACGGACATCCTCGGGAAATATGCGCTGAAGCTGCTCGGCGGTGGAAGTCCTGCTGCGGGGAAGACAGGGCTGACGCGGGAATATCTGATGCAGCATGGATTTTAGGGAAGCACTGATAAATTCAGCCCTGTCATCTTGGCGCATCTTTTTTGCCCGCTTTTTGTCGGCAAATCCTCCACATAGCTTTGGCTATGCGACCACTTGCGTAACGAGGTGTTCGCGTGGGACGCGCAGCACAGAAATGTCATATTCACAATACTTTAGGAGAAATAGCATGTCAGATTTTGCAACGATTGAACAGGCAATCGAGGATATCAAAAACGGAAAGATGCTCGTCGTCGTGGACGATGAGGACAGAGAGAACGAGGGTGACCTCATCGTCGCGGCAGAGAAGATGACGCCGGAGCACATGAACTTCATGGCGACGTATGCACGCGGACTGATCTGCACGCCGATCGTCGGCAGCCGTCTCGACGAGCTTGAGATCGGTCAGATGGTGGAGAACAACACGGACAACCACGAGACCGCCTTTACGGTCAGCGTCGATGCGTACGATACGACGACGGGTATCTCGGCGTACGAGCGGTGCCACACGGTCAAGATGCTGCTCGATCCTGCGGCAAAGCCCGCGAACTTCCGCCGCCCGGGGCACGTCTTTCCCCTGCGTACGGTCGAGGGCGGCGTCCTGCGCCGTGCGGGACACACCGAGGCGACGACCGACCTTGCGCGGATGGCGGGACTGTTCCCCGCGGGGCTATGCTGTGAGATCATGGCGGATGACGGCCACATGATGCGTACGCCTGAGCTGAAGGCGTTTGCGAAACAGCATGGGCTGAACATCATCACCATCAAGGATCTCATCGAGTACCGCAAGCATACGGAGAACTTTGTCCATCGGATTTCGGAGGTGGACTTCCCGAGCAAGTATGGGCATTTCAAACTGATCGCCTACGAGAACACGCTCAACAAACGCTGTGACCTCGCCGTCGTCAAGGGGGATGTGCGCGGCAAGGAAAATGTTCTCGTGCGCGTACACTCGGAGTGTCTGACGGGCGATGCGCTCGGCTCGATGCGCTGTGACTGCGGCGATCAGCTCGCAACGGCACTGCGCCGCATCGAGGCGGAGGGCGAGGGCGTCGTCCTCTACGTGCGGCAGGAGGGACGCGGCATCGGACTTGCCAACAAGATGCGTGCCTACGCCCTGCAGGATCAGGGGCGCGATACCGTCGAGGCGAACGTCGAGCTCGGCTTTGCACCGGATCTCCGTGACTACGGCATCGGCGCACAGATACTTGCCGACCTCGGGCTTTCGACCATCCGTCTCTTGACGAACAATCCCGCAAAGCGTGCGGGGCTGGAGGGCTATGGACTGAAGATCGTCGAGCGTGTACCGCTCGTTATCCATCCGAATGAGCATGACCGTCGCTACATGGAGACGAAGAAGGAGAAGATGGGGCATCTGCTTTCCGATGAGGAACTGGGGAAATGAGTGAGAGGGGGCGAGGGATGAAGACGGTTTTACTGGCACTTCTTGAACAGTATGCGGATTGGGAAGCGGCGTATGTATCGACGGGGATTCATATGCTTGGGCAGGGAAAAATCGTGGTCAAGACAGTTTCCCTCTCTGAAGAGCCTGTAACCTCCATCGGCGGCATCCATGCGACGGCGGATTATACGGTGGATTCTGCACCGAAGAATTATGATGCTCTGCTCCTCATCGGCGGTATGAGGTGGCGCGAAGAGCGTGCACAGAAGATGATCCCATTGGTCGAGCATTGTGTGAAAAGCGGCAAGATACTTGGCGGGATTTGCGATGCGGCGGCGTTTTTAGCATCCATCGGTGTGCTCAACTCGGTCAAACATACGGGCAATCGTTTGTCTGCACTGGAGGAATGGCAGGGGACGAAGTACAAGGGAGCGGAGAACTTTCAGGCGCGACAAGCCATCTGCGATAAGAACATCATTACGGCAAACGGGGCTGCACCTCTGGAATTTGCCCGAGAAGTTCTGACTGCGCTTCAAGCTGCTGAGGAAGCTATGATTGGGGATTGGTATGTCCTGCATAAGCTGGGATATTATAATACATCGTCGCACAACCGTTTTGTGAAGATGATGGAGGAGTAAGGAGAAAATAATATGGCAAACATCATCGAAGGATACATCAGCGGAAAAGGACTGAAATTCGGCATTGTTGCCGCGCGCTTTAACGAGTTTATTGTGAGCAAATTGGTCGGCGGTGCGCTCGACACACTGCACCGCCATGAGACGGCGGACGGGGATATCGACGTCGCATGGGTGCCCGGCGCCTTTGAGATTCCTCTCGCGGCGAAGAAGATGGCGGAGAGCGGCAAGTACGATGCGGTGCTCTGTCTCGGGGCGGTCATTCGCGGCTCGACGACGCACTACGACTACGTCTGCAACGAGGTATCGAAGGGCGTGGCACAGGTTGGCCTCCAGACGGGCGTGCCGACAATCTTCGGCGTCGTGACGACGGAGAACATCGAGCAGGCGATCGAGCGCGCGGGGACGAAGGCGGGCAACAAGGGCGCCGATGCCGCGATGGCGGCGATGGAGATGGCAAGTCTCCTCGGAAAGCTGTGATGCGATGAAGATTGGCATCATCAGTGATACGCACGGACATGAGGGGGCATGGACGCGCGCGTGCGAGAAGTTTTTCACGGGAGCAGACCTCATCCTCCATGCGGGAGACGTCGCCTATCATGGCCCGCGCAACCCAATGAAGGCGGACTACAACCCAATGGGGCTGATCGAGCGCATCAACGCTTCGGAGATCCCCGTGGTGATCGCAAAGGGGAACTGCGACTCCGACGTGGACGCGAGCTGCCTCACCCTGCCCATCCTGTCTCCCTACGCCTACGTCGTGTGGGAGGGGCGGCGCATCATCGTCACGCACGGCGATGCCGTCATGACGGATGCGGAGAAAGATGAAATGGCGCGGCATCTGCGCGCCGACCTCTTTATCAGCGGGCATGTGCACGTCACTGTCCTCGAAAAGCGCGGCCATACGGTATTTCTCAACCCCGGCTCTGCAGCACTCTCGAAGCGTCCCGACGGACGCAACACCGTTGCGGTACTTGAGGAGGGGATAATTCGAATTTTTGATATAGATACGGGCGACGTTCTGCGTGAGCTCGCACTCGATTGGTAAGATGAATGGGGGTGGGAGTGATGAAACTGTCAGATCGCGGATATCTCGAGGTCAATCTCCCTGCCTATTTGCAAAAGGATATCGACGCTCTCCAAACAGGATTGGTGGAGAAGCCACTCTACCTTGACTGCTTGTTTGACGAACTCTACGGCTCGATTAACTCGGCGGAGTGGGATGACGAGATCACGCACGAACAGGCGATGTATCTGCGCGAGAAATATCTGTGGGGCGGTATTGATGATTGATTTTTCAGCCTGTCCGATTGATCCGTTCCGTATGTATGGCGGTGGAAATGGGAACAAGATAGGAATTATCTACGAGGGCGCGGCCTATATGCTGAAGTTCCCGCCCAAAGAGAAGAGGAGGGTACACTATACGAGTGCTTGTCTGAGTGAATATCTTGCCTGTCATATCTATGAATTGCTCGGCATTGAGGCACAGGAAACGCTGTATGGAATTTATCGTGTACAAGGGAAAGAGAAAAAGGTTGTCGCTTGTAAGGATTTTACAGGGGACGGCTTTCGCTTGATGGAGTTTGCGAAGGTGAAGAATGCCTGTATCGGTGGGAGCAGTGAGGCTTCATCGGGATATGCGACAGAGCTGGACGCTGTCCTCGAAGCAATTGAGCGACAGACACTCATTGACCCGATTACACTGAAACAACATTTCTGGGATATGTTTATCGTGGATGCCTATCTTGGGAATTTTGACCGCCATAATGGGAACTGGGGGATGCTCGTCAACGAGGATCGGCGTACGGCGAAAATCGCCCCGATCTATGACTGTGGTTCCTGTCTCTATCCTCAGATGCCCGAGGAAAAAATGTCGAATATTCTGCGTGACTTGCGTGAAATTGAAAACCGTGTCTATGTCTTCCCAACGTCAGCACTCAAATGCAATGAGCAGAAAATCAACTATTTTGAGTTCTTGTCCTCTCATGTGGTGCACGACTGCACGGAGGCACTTCGACGTATTCATCCACGTATTCATCAGGAAGAAATTGATGAATTTATCGAAAGCAGAGACTTCCTGTCCGATACGCAGAAGAAATTTTATCGTACAATGTTGAGAGCACGCAAAGAGAAGATATTAGATGTGGCTCTCGAAAGGATAGAAGATGGATCAACTGATTAAGGCGACGGCGGCGGGCGGCGAAGTACGTGCATTTGCGGCGGTGACGACGGATGTGGTCGCCGAGGCGATGCGGCGGCACGACTGCTGGCCCGTCGCGGCGGCGGCACTCGGGCGCACGATGACGGGGGCACTGCTCCTCGCTGCGAATCTCAAGAACAAGGAATCCGTCACGGTGAAGTTCAAAGGTGACGGACCGCTCGGCACGGTGACGGCAGACGCGACAGCGGAGGGCTCGGTGCGCGGCTATGTCGATCATCCGCACGTCAATTTACCGCTGAACCCCCACGGCAAGATCGACGTGGGTGGCGGCATTGGAGCGGGGATTCTCTCGGTCACGCGCTTCACGGGTCTGAAAGAGCCTGTGACGGGCAGTGTCGACATTACGAACGGAGAGGTTGCGGAGGATCTCATCAACTATCTCTACACCTCCGAACAGACACCGTCCTCCATTGGGCTTGGTGTGCTTGTCAGCCCGGAGCTGAAATGTCTCGGCGCGGGCGGTTTCTTCGTCCAGCCTCTGCCGGGTGCATCGGATGCAGTGATTGACCGCCTTGAGGAGAACCTGAAGGGGATTTCCTCTGTCTCCCACATGGTGGAGAGCGGCCTGGATGCGGAGGGCATCATCCGCAGCGTCCTCGGCGGGTTTGACGATGTGAAGATCCTTTCGACCACCGACCTTGCGTTTCGCTGCAACTGCTCGAAGAACTACATCACCGACCGCCTGCTGACGCTTGGTGAGGAGGATCTGCGTGCGCTCCGCGGCGATGGGACAGCGGAGGTGAAATGTCACTTCTGCGGTGCGGTCTATACCTTCGATCAGGAAGAACTTGACGCCATGTATAACGTCGCGCAGAAGATGCGTGCGGGATATGAAAAATGAAGGGGCGCGGGCGCATCCTGCGTGAGGTGGAGCGGACACTGGCGGGGATTCCTGCCCTCATCCGCTATAAGAGCATCAAGAACCTCTACCTCCGCGTCAGTGGAGATGGCAGCCGCATCGAACTGAGCGTGCCGCGCCGCACGCTGATGTGCGATATGGAGGACTTCGTCAGGCGCAGGCGTGCGTGGATTGAGGCGCACTTGCTTTCCATGCACGAAAAAAAGCCCCCGTCGCTCTATGCGGCGGGGGATATTGTGCATCTCTGGGGCAGAGCATATCCTATTGTTGATGCTCCGCTGGTGCACGGGAAGGTGTACGCCGAATGGGTCGGCGGGATGATTGTGCTCCACGCGCCCGTGGACGCGGATGCACAAACGCGCCGCGCGGCAGTCGATGCACTCTGCCGCCGCGAACTCACCGCGGCGATTGAACGGGAAGCCCCCTCCTGTGAGAGAACTGTCGGCAAACGCGCCGCCCTCTGGCGCATCCGCGCGATGAAGACGCGCTGGGGCAGCTGCAACGTGCGGACGGCTTACATCACGCTCAATCTGCAGCTGGTGCAGTATGACAAGCGTGCCCTGCGCTATGTCATGATGCACGAACTCACGCATCTATGGGTGCGCGGGCACAACGCACAGTTCTATGCCCGTATGGATCGCTATTGCCCCGACTGGCGTGAGATAAGAAAAATGCTGAACACCTCGGCACGGGAAAACAGCGAGATACAATAAAAAAAGCTCCGAATGGAGCGCTTTTTATTGCACAGATTCCCTTTTATTTCGCCGCGCCGATCTTCTCTGCCTCCTCCGAGACGATCAGGCGTCCCGTGTGCACATCGTAGATGTAGCCGTGGATCGTAATGAAGGAGGGGACAAGCGGATGCGTGCGCAGACGGCGCACATCGCGGACGAGATTCTCCTCGAGCTCTCCTGCGATGGGCATAAAGTCAATGTAGTGTGCCTCGACGGCATCGCCGCCATGTGCGGCAGCATCCTCCTCAAAGCGCGCGCATACTGCCTCGTTGGTCAGCCCCTGCATCCCGCAGTGGGTGTGCTGGATCACGAACCACTCGTTCGTGCCGAGCATCTTGTAGGAGATCAGCAGCGAGCGAATCACATCGTCCGATACACGTCCGCCCGCGTTGCGGATCACGTGCGCATCGCCCTCTGCGATCCCTGCAAATTTTGCCGGGTCGAGACGGCAGTCCATGCACGTGACGATGGCAAAACGCCGCGTCGGATCGTGTGAGAGCCCTCCTTTGTCGCCGAATGTGGCGACGTAGCGCTCATTTGCTGCACGGATCTCTGTGACATTTGTTCCCATTGGCGAACCTCTTCTTTCTCTGTCACTGCGATAAAAAAACCGCCCGAATTAAGAAAACACGGATAAATTTTGCACGCCAATGCGGCATACCTCATCTTATCAGCGATTTCTTAAACAGACGGATTTTTCTATGCGCGTATTCGCTCAAACGGCACGCTCAACGCTGCCGGAACGCAGGCAGCGCGTGCATACATTGACACGCTTGACCTCACCCTTGATCAGGGCGCGGACGCGCTGAATGTTCGGCTTCCACTTACGCTTCGTCTTTACATGGGAGTGGCTCACATTGTTGCCGCTCATCATCCCTTTGCCGCAGACCTCGCATACACTTGCCATTGTTACACCTCCTCAACGTGGGCTTCACTCAAGCCGCACGCAAACACCGTGTCATTATACTATGATTCTCTCCGTTAAGCAAGATGTCATAAAAAAAATTCTAAGAGATTCTTGATCGAATGAACTATGCTCTAAATAAGACAGATTTTTCAAAATTATCACACTGAGCTATAAAGAGATAGAATAATTTTATCAATGAAAGATGGAAAACATTCAAGTATTTCTTGAAATTTTAAAAAAATGTAGTATGATATTTATGAAGGAAAAATGTATCTTACGGGGTGTGGTTATCGTTTCGCAGAGCTGTAAGGGTGCAGCTCGGGAAAGAGGGGGATACAGATGATTACATTGCTGGGAAAGACGCGGCAAATCAATCGTCTGCTCCAACGTTCGGAAAGCGTTGAGTATGATGGGATTTCGCGCGTACTGAGTAACGTTCTTGAGGCAAACGTTTATATCACCGACGAAGGCGGCCGCATCTGCGGCTATGCATTCTATGATGATAATGATGACCTCATGACGAATGAGGCGATTGAGCTGGGACAGTTCCCGCGCAAGTTCGTGGACTGGCTCAACCGACTTGAGGAGACGCGTTCCAATATCCGTGTGGGAACGGATGGAGCGTCCTTCGAGAAAGAGATGGCAGAGCTGTTCCATGAACAGAACATCGTCGTGACGCCGATCTACGGGCCGCGCCGCCGTCTCGGAACGCTCGTTGTGGCGAATGCCAAGAAGGAGTTCGGGGATCCCGATCTTCTGCTCAGCGAGTATGGTGCGACTGTCGTCGGCATGGAGATGCTGCGCGACACGGCACAGAAGAACGAGGTCGAGGCGCGTCAGCGCGAGGCGGTACGGATCGCCGTCGAGACGCTCTCGTACTCCGAGCGCAAGGCGGCACATGCGATTCTGCAGGAGCTCGCGAGCCAAGGGAAGTTCGAGGGAAGACTCATCGCATCGCGGATCGCCGACGAGGCGAAGATCACGCGCTCGGTCATTGTCAATGCACTCCGCAAATTCGAGTCCGCCGGCGTCATCGAGTCGAAGTCGCTCGGCATGAAGGGTACCTTTGTACGCGTCACGAACTCGTATCTCATGGAGAAACTGCCGGAACTCGAGGAGTACGCCGCTGATGTCCAGTGGGCGAATCTCGGCAGCGGGATGACGCTCTGAGATCGGATTTTATCTTGTAAATAAAATTTGTTGACAAGTGGGGTAAAATCCCATATAATGGCGTTCGTGAATGTGCGGCGGATGGTCTGCAAGGATCATCCGCCGCACAGCGCGGATATGGCGCGTTGGTCAAGTGGTTAAGACACCGCCCTTTCACGGCGGCTTCACGGGTTCGAATCCCGTACGCGTCACCAGGAACGGCCCGGTAGTTTAGTTGGTTAGAATGCCGCCCTGTCACGGCGGAGGTCAGGGGTTCAAGTCCCCTTCGGGTCGCCATTTTTCCTTTTGCCTCGGTAGCTCAGTTGGTAGAGCAGGGGACTGAAAATCCCCGTGTCAGTGGTTCGATTCCGCTCTGAGGCACCACCTTGTAGCTGAGTCTCCGGTGCATTGTGTACGCACTGGGGATTTTTTGTTGGACGTTCTCTGTCTTGAAGGAGCGCATGCCCGTGGAGCACTTTACGCAGATCTTTCTCTCATTCATCGCCTCATGGGGCTATGTTGCCGTCGCCGTCCTCATGGCAGCGGAGAACGCGTGCATCCCCATCCCGAGCGAGTTGATCCTCGGCTTCGCGGGCTACCTCATCTTCGCGGGACACATGTCGTTCGAGGGCGCGCTCCTCGCGGGCATGGTCGGCGGGCTCCTCGGCTCGCTCTTTGCCTACGAGGTCGGTGCGCGCGGCGGACGCCCCTTTGTGGACAAATATGGGAAATACTTCCTCATCAAGCAGTCACACGTCAACGTCGCACAGGATTGGTTCGACCGCTATGGGCTCAAGGCTGTGTTCTTCAGCCGCATGCTGCCCGTCGTGCGCACCTTCATCTCGTTGCCGGCAGGATTCGCCCGCGTCGACCCGAAGCGCTTCTTCCTCTATACGATCGCGGGCTCACTCCCGTGGACAGCGGCGATCCTCTACGCCGGCATGGTGCTCGGTGAGAGCTGGACCGATCTCATGGCATACGGGCACGAGGCGAGCATGATCTTCGTCGTTGTCGCCGTTATTGTGATTGCCGTCCTCTATCTGCGCTGGCGAAGAAAGAAGAATAGGAATTAAATGGACGGTTGTACGAAGTTTGCAGCTTCGTACAACCGTCCATTCTTTATGGAAGTGCTGAATTTATCCGTACTTCCTTATGTCCTCGTCTCTGCTTCCTTGGGCGTCGGTGCTGTCTGAAAGAGTGAGACGCAGAGGCCGATGAGTGCGCCGATGGCAGCGGGGCAGACCCACCCCATCATGATTCCGTAGAGAGGAATGGTTTGGCGCAGCAGCTCATGCAGTGCCGGCGGGCACAGCCCTGCGGCGTGCAGCCCATCGATCAATGAGAACACGAGCGTGAGGGAGATCGCTCCCTGATAGATGCTCTTGCGCCAGCCGATGAAAGAATCAAAGAGCGAGAGAATCACAAAGACGATGACGAGTGGGTAGATCGTGACGAGGAAGGGTACGGCAAGCGTGATGATCTGTGTCAGCCCGATGTTCGATGCGGCAAAGCTGAACAGAATGGAGAGCAGCAGAAGACGCTCGTACGAAATGCGGCCCTTCAGCAGCTTGTTGAAGAACAGTGCAGCACTTGACGTGATACCGCAGCACGTCGTCAGACACGCCAGCCCGATGATGACGGCGAGCAGCAGATTGCCCGATGCGCCGAAGAAAATACCGACGGCACCCGCGAGGATCTGCCCACCGTTCTCTGACTGCCCAAGTACCGAAGCACTTGTCGCACCAATGTAGGCGAGCGATCCGTAGACCGCCGTCATGAGTGTCACCGTGATTAGCCCCGAGATCAGGCATGCCGAGCCGATGGCGTGGCGATCTGTGATCCCGCGCATCTGAATCGCATTCGTTACAAGTGCACCGATGGCGATCGAGGCAAGTAGATCCATCGTCTGATAGCCATCCTGAAATCCCTGTGCGAACGGTGCCTCTAGGTAGACGCCTGTCGGTGCGAGGATGTTCCCCAACGGCGCATGGAACGCCTGTGCAAAGAGGATAAGGAGCACAACGAGCAGGGCTGGGGTCAGCATCTTGCCCACACGGTCGATGATCTTGTTTGGGTTCAATGAGAGATAGTAGGACGCGGCAAAGAAAATCGCCGTGTAGATCAGCTGCCCTACCGCAAAATTCTCCTCCGTGAGGAACGGGCGGATCCCAATCTCAAACGAGACCGCGCCGGTGCGCGGCATCGCAAAGAGCGGTCCGATGATGAGATAGAGCAGGATGAGCAGTACGCTCGCAAAGCGCGGCCATGTCTTTTCGCGCAGCAGCGGCGTGTATTCCCCGCCGGTCAGTGCGATCGCCGTGATGCCAAGCAGCGGCAGACCGACGCCCGTTGCCATAAAGCCGATCATCGCAAGCAGGGTATGCTCACCTGCAGCCTGCCCTAGTGCGGGCGGAAAGATCAGATTTCCGGCGCCGAAGTAGATGGAGAACATCATAAATCCAAGCGTCAGAAGATCCTTTTTGTTTAACTTGTTTATGCTCGATCCCTCCGAATCATATCCAAAAATTTCGATAAAATAGTTCAATTTGCATTATTGCAGAATTGGGACGGTATGTCAAATTTTTTACGCACACAAGCGGTAAATTAGGAACAAACTCTTGAACATATTATAGAGTTACTGATCAATTGAGCACACACTCTTGATACATGGTTTTCTTTTTTCGTAAATCCTCCCCATAGCCTTTGCTATACGTCCAATTTGCTCTCTCGATTGGGAAAAATTTACGACCATCTGGCAGACTTTTCATAAAAAGTTTCTATCGATTGACTTTATATTTTGAAAAATTATTGACAATTCCATGAGACTTTATTATAATACATATAACATCCTACGTTGAACGTAAAAACTAAAAGGAGGGACCACATTGAAACAATCAATTATGCTTGTGGCTGCGCTCATTTGCTGTGTCTGCATGCTGGCAGGCTGTGCAGGTTCGGAAAGTGAACGACAAGCGGGCGAGTATCAGAAGATCAAATTGGTCATGACGGTGAACGGCACGAATATTGCTACAGATACCAAGACGGCACTCCATTTTGCCGAGATGGTGAAGGAGGAAAGCCACGGAAATATTGTCATAGATGTTTTTCCCAATGACCAGCTCGCGGGCGGCAATATGACAAAGGGCGTGGAGATGGTCGCTGACGGTGCTGTAGACTGCGCTGCGTATGCGACAAGCCCGATGTCTGTTTTGGATCAGAAGCTTCTCATTGGAACGATTCCTTGGACCTTTGACAATTATCAAGAAGCGCGCCGTGTCATCGATACGACCGGCGGTGCATACTACGCAAAGTTGTTGAAGGCGCAGGGACTTACCTATCTTGCATCGGTTCACAATGGATTCCGGCAGCTCACAAACAATAAGCGTGCCGTACGTACGCCGGAGGATGTTTCCGGACTCAAGATTCGCGTGCCGGGCGGTGAGGTCTATATGCGTTTCTTCCGTACGTTTGGTGCCGATCCTGTTGCGATGAGCTGGGGTGAGGCGTTTACTGCGATTCAGCAGGGGACGATTGACGGACAGGAGAACGGGTTCAGCGTTACAGCGTCGGCAAAGGTAGATGAGATCCAAAAGCACATGACGGTTTGGAACTATACCTATGAGAACTACCTCTTTGTGTTCAATACAGAGATTTTTGACGGCCTTGAACCAAAAACGCAGGATCTTCTTCGTCGTAAGGCAGTAGAAGCCTGCGAATGGGGGCGTGATATGGTCGAGGCAAATGAAAAGACACTGGAGGATAAATTCCGCAATGAGGGGATGGAAGTGACAGTCTTGGATTCCGAGCAGCTGGCACCATTCAAGACCCAAATCTCACCTATGGTGGAAGAGCTGAAGGGGAAATTTGGCCCGGAGGCGTGTGAGGCGTTCCAAATTCAGTGAGGAGGTGTATTCCCTGATGAGGGCACTGCTTATTCGCATGGAAGAAGTGATCTGTGTCATTGCTCTTTCCATAATGACGATATTGGCGTTTGCCAATGTTGTATCACGTTATGTTTTTAATGCATCCTTTTCCTTCTCAGAGGAGATCACGACATATTTGTTTGTTCTGTTAAGTCTCATTGGCGCAGCTGTCGCTGCGCGACGCAGTCAGCATCTCGGCTTTACGGCGATCCTCGATATCATGCCGCCGCGTGCAAAGAAGATGGTGCAGATGTTCAGCTTTTCGCTCGGCACGGTCTATTCCGGTGCTATTTGTTGGTACGGTATTCACATGGTGATGAGTCAGATGGCACGCCATCAAGTAACGGCGGGAATGCAGTGGCCGGAGTGGATCTTTGGTGCATTTGTACCAGTAGGAGCAGCGTTCGTTACAATCGAGTTCCTGCTGCGACTTATTGAGACCGTCAAGGGTGAGGCGGGAAATCAGATGGAAGGGGAGAATATGTAATGTTGGGATCACTACTGTTTATCAGTTTTTTCCTGCTCTTGGTGATTGGGACACCGATTGCTGTCTGCCTCGGTTCATCGAGTGTTCTCGCTATGCTCTTTGATGGCGCAGGACGACCGCTCGACACGATCATGACAACACTTCCGCGAATTGTTTCCTCATCGACGAGTAAGTTCGTACTGATGGCAATACCGTTCTTTATCCTTGGTGGTACCATTATGGAGAAGGCAGGCATATCTGAGCGCCTGATCAATTTGGCGCAAACCTGCGTAGGACATCTGAGGGGCGGCCTGATCGTCGTTTGTGTCGGTGTTGCCTGTTTCTTTGCGGCGATTTCCGGCTCAGGTCCTGCGACGGTGGCAGCTCTTGGCATGATTTTAATCCCTGCTATGGTCAACGCTGGTTATAAATCAGGATTCAGCTCTGCGCTGATGTCGTCAGCAGGTGCAATCGGCGTGATTATTCCGCCGTCCATTACTTTCGTCGTGTATGGATCGATCGCGGATACATCCATCGGAACGCTATTTATTGCAGGTATCGTTCCGGGACTTCTTGTTGGTCTTGCATTGATCGCTACAGCGCTTTGGATCGGCCGCAAGGAAAACATCGAACTCATCCCAAAATCCACAGGGCGAATGCGCTGGAATGCGCTGAAAGATGCCTTTTGGGGATTGTTAATGCCAGGAAT
>CAUTTS010000007.1:0-41692 GCA_963541465.1 uncultured Selenomonas sp. | reverse complement strand
GAGCCCTCGGGCACAGCGATGGTCAACAGCATGCTGACCGTATACGCGAAGACGAACTCTGCCGACCCGCATTGGCTCAGCTCGGACGGCATCTCACTTGCCGATGTGGCGAACCAGGTGACGTTGCAGGCGCATACGGAGACGGGGGCACGCACACAGCTCTATAAGAATATGACGGATATTCTCACCGATCATGGCGAGAACATTACGCGCGACATTACGAATGTCTCCTCGACCGATGTTGCAGAACTCGCGATGAAGATGATGCAGCAGCAGACGGTCATGAGCATGTCGCTCTCGATGGGGGCGCGCATCCTGCCGCTCTCGCTCGTGGACTATCTGCGGTAGGACACCGCACGGATGATATGATGGGAAAGGATGCCCAAGATGCCGATGCTCTACCTCAATGTGCGCCATACGCTGCCGATGATCGGGATCCAGTCGCAAAAAAACACACTGGACTCCGGTATTCAGCAGCCGCAGTATGACCAGGAGACGCAGAATGCGCGCTCCAATCTGTACGCGACCCAGCCAAAACTCGATATTGACAGCTATCCGAGCCGTCACAGCTACGGCCACAGCAGCAATGCGGACTTCGCCGCGGACAATATGCAGCGCGGCTTCTCGGGGGTGCAGGAAGGAACATCGAAGCACACGCAGATGGGCTGGTCGCTCGCTGAGGACGGACCAAAGCCCGGGCGTCAGGTAGCGATCGAGCAGATTTACCGCGATATGATGAGCATCGCCGACCAGAACCGCGTGCTCGTCGCACAGGCAATCCCTGACCCTGAGGTACATTTTACCGTCGGTGAGGTTGCCGGCGAGCCGACCGTCGGGCGCACGACGCCGCACTGGAATGTCACGAGCCGTGCGCGCGTCGAGTACAACCGCGGCAATATCGAGATATATCTGCAGCAGAAGGGCAGTATCCGTGCGTGGGTCAGTGAAGGAAAATATGATATACTTGCGTAACAGGAGTCTCTGACGATGAAGATTATGACCAGCCGTTTCGGTGAGATTGAAGTCGCTGAGGATGCCGTCATCCATTTTGCAGCGGGCATTCCTGCGTTTGAGAAGGAGCACGAGTTCCTCATCATTCCCTATGGGGACGACAGCCCATACTCCTTTCTTCAGTCGGTGAAGACACCGGATCTTGCCTTCTTGATGGCGATGCCGCACACGTTCTTCCCGGACTATGAGGTCACGATTGACGACGATGTGGAGCGCGAGCTCGCACTCAGCTCGCCGGATGATGTGTTGATCTACGCCGTGTTGACGCTCTCGGGCAGCAACATCCGCGACCTGACGGCGAATCTCATCGCCCCGATTGTCATCAATGCCAGAACCCGCAAGGGGAAACAGATCGTGCTTGACCGCAGCCCGTATACGACGAAGCATCGGCTCTTCCCGCAGGACCAGGAGGAAAAGTAATGCTCGTACTCACACGGAAACCCAGACAGCAGATCATGATCGGCGACAATATCGTCATCAACATTGTGGAGGTTCAGGGCGACAATGTGCGCATCGCCATTGATGCGCCGCGCAGCGTCAAGATCTACCGCGGTGAGATTTACCGCGCCATTCAGGAGGAGAACCAGCGTGCCGCAGCACCGCAGATGATTGATCTCGAAGCGCTGCCCACGCGTTCATCATAAAGATATATCAAAAATAACATGTCCCAAGGAAGGACAAACGGGTGCGCGAGATGCGTACACCGTAGCACATGGAGGGATGCCTTATGGCTGTAGGTAGTGTTCAGGATTATATGTTGGCGGCGGTCGCTGTCAGCAGTATGCAGGACGGCGCAGGAGCGCAGCGTCCCCTGCCGGGGGACGGGAAAACGGAGGCGGCAGCGCCGCCCAATGCAGCTGCAGCGGCTGCAGAGAAGGCACGGCAGGAAGCCGATGCCGCCGCTGCCCATGAAAAGAAGAAGCCCATCAACGAGGAGCAGGCGGCGTATATTACGAAGCAGCTCAACGAGATCATGCGGCGCATCGACGTAAACCTCAATTTCCAGTATCACAAAGAGATCAACGTCATGTCGGTACGCATGCTGGACAAGAAGACGGGCGAGCTCTTGCGCGAGATTCCGGCGGAATCACTGGTCGAGCACATGATCAAGGTGCGCGACTGGCTTGGCGCATTCCTGGACAAGACGGCGTAAGGCGATAAGGAGGAAATTATGGCAGGAGCAAGAGGTATCTACGGACTTTCGGGTTCGGGGATTGATGTAGAGTCACTGGTCAAGGTCGGCATGATGTCCGAGCAGAAGAAGTATGACCGGCTCTATAAGAAGGAAGTCGAGACGGAGTGGCGCAAAGAGGCCTATGCTGACGTCTACAGCGCGGTGAATACATTCAGCAGCAGCATGTCGGATATGCGTCTGAGCTCGCGGACGAAGCCGATGACGGCGACGAGCTCGCTCTCGGATGTGGTGACGGCAACGGCGAATGCGAATGCCGGTGTCATGTCGCATACCGTGGAGGTCACGCAGGCGGCGTCGAACGCCTATCTGATGACGGCCTCGGGGCAGAAGGTGGCGCGTACGAATACAGCGGCACCCGCAAGTATCGCCCTGAAGGACGTTGCCTTCGCGGGCGGTACGATGCCCGCAGGCATGGCGAACGGCGATACGGCGCTCAGCTTCAAGCTCTCGAACGGGACGGGCACGGCGGAGGTCAAGTTCACGGCAGAGGAGATCTTTACGAAGGACCTCACGCTCAACGATCTCGCGAAGCGCATCAACAATGCTCGCTTCATCGACAGTGACGGCAAGAAGTCGGCGCTTAACATCACGGCGAGCTACGATGCCGTATCCGATGCGTTCTCCATCGTGAACACGAAGTCGGGCAGCGACAATAAGGTAAGCCTTTCCGTGGATACGGGGGCAGGATCTGCGGCAGATACAACGGCTCTGCTGAACAATCTGAAACTCGGACAGGTCAGCAGCGGGTCGATCAGTGCACCGCTCTCATTTACGGCGGCAGGCACGACCTCCACTCTTTCGGTGGCGGGCACGAATGCAAGCGTCAAGATCGACGGACGCACCTATACGGATCTGCAGGACAACAAGCTGCAGGTCAACGGCGTCACCTATACCTTTAAGAAGGCAACGCCCGCCGGCACGATGGCGCAGGTGACGATTGCACAGGATCAGGATAAGCTCGTCGAAAATGTCAAGAAGTTCGTCGAGGACTACAATAAGCTGCTCGATGATCTCCACGAGCGATACAACAACAATAAGTATCCTGATTACGAGGTTCTGACGAAGGATCAGGAAGCCTCGATGTCCCACGAGCAGGTCGATAAGTGGAATGAGCGTGCCAAGTCGGGGCTGCTCTACCGCGACGGCTACCTCCGCTCGATCATCAGCGATATGCGCGATGCCGTGACCAATCGTGTCGGCTCTGCGCCGGGACGCTACAACAACCTCGCGGCAATCGGCATCACATCGAAGGATCAGAGCGGTCATCTCAAGCTCGATGAGAACAAGCTCCGCACGGCGATCTCAGCGGAACCGGATGCGGTCAACCAGATCTTCTCCCATACGGACGACGACGACAACTACGGCGATAACGGTGTTGCAACGCGTCTTGCCGAGCGCCTCGGCAAGCGCATGGAGTCACTCAAGAGCCACGCGGGCATCACGGCGGATAAGTCCGACCGCAGCGAGCTCGGCAAGCTCATCGAAAACTACGAGAAGCAGATGAGCGATTTCAAGCAGCTCATGAGCTCCTTTGAGAACCAGCTCTACAAGAAATACAATGCGATGGAGGAAGCCATCTCGAAGCTCTCCACGCAGTTCGGTTTCTTCTCCGGACAGTGATGCTAGGAGGATTCCCACATGGTCAACAGTGCCGCGGAGGCCTATAAGAAGCAGCAGATTATGACGGCAACGCCCGAGGCGCTGACGCTCATGCTCTACAACGGCTGCCTGAAGTTTATCAAGGAGGGTGCCGACGCGCTCGCCGAAAAGAACTATGAGGCGGCAAATACCTCGCTGCAGAAGGCACAGAACATCATCTCGGAGTTCCGCGTCACCCTCAATATGGATTACGAGATCTCGCATCAGCTCCTGCCGCTCTACAACTATGCGTACGACCGCCTGGTCGAAGGAAATCTCGATGATAACCTCGACGCCATCAAGGAGGCCACGGACATCATCACGGAGCTTCGCGATGCGTGGGCACAGGCGATGAAGAAGGCACGCGAGGAGAAGGGCGCGCAGCGTGCGGAAGGGAGCGGCGTCTATGCCGGATAAAGCCTACGAAGAGGCACGTTCCCTGTGGGAGAAGTACCGCGTGCTGACGCATGAACTCATGAAGTTCATCGACGAGGAGGAGGTCGATACCTTCCTCGACCTCGTCGATCAGCGCGGACAGGTGATCGAGATGCTGCAGGCACTGCCTGCCGATCCCTATCGGGGCAGTGCGGATTTTGCGGCACTTGATGCGGAGCTCCGGCCGCTTGAGATGCAGATCCAGTATAAGGCGCGCGCATGGCTGAACCGCTCGCGCCGCCGCAATGCGGCCGTGCACAGCTACGATACGGGCGAGGGCAGCCCTGTGGGCGGCTATCTCAACCGGCGGCATTGAGGCGCGGGACTTGTTTCCAACGATTCTTGACAAACAATCATAAAAAAAGTAAACTTTTTTATGAAAGCCGCTTAAGAATGTCGTCGCTTTGACGATATACTATATGTAACAGGGTAATACGCAAGCGGTGCGGCTGCCATGGACGGCTAGCTAGCAGCCAACCAGGATAGACGCGTCACTTGCATATTATATAGCGGGCATGGATGTCCGCACATCAAAGTTAAGATTCCGGCTCGTCCGGAAACACACCAGGGAGGAATTTTCACATGGCAATGGTAGTTAAGAACAACATGTCGGCGGTCAACACGCTCAACATCCTGAACCGCAACCAGTCGGCACTCGCGAAGAGCCTGCAGAAGGTCTCCTCGGGCATGAAGATCAACGATGCCGGTGACGATGCATCGGGCTATGCCATCTCCGAGCGTATGCGCGTCCAGATCCGTTCGCTCGATCAGGACAACCAGAACACGCAGAACGGCAACAGCATGATGAAGACCGCTGAGGGCGCTGTCGCCAGCACGGTCGAGATCCTCAAGACCCTGAAGGAAAAGGCCATCAACGCTGCGAACGACACGAACACGGACGAGGATCGCCGTACGATCCAGAAAGAGATCAACCAGATGGTTGACCAGATCGACGACAACGCACTTGCTACGTACAACGGCAAGTACCTCGTTGATGGTTCGCGCAACAGCATCGGCACGGCAACCTGCACGACGCTGACGAACACGGCGCTGAGCACGGCTTCGGCATGGGGTTCTGCACTCACGGCACTCCAGAGCCGCCAGAACGAGAGCCTCAACATCCAGTCGACGGATAACGTCACCGTCTCCTATGTCCGCCAGGGCAAGACCTACACGACGACGTTCTCGGTCGGCTCCCTCAACCTGTCCGATATCATCACAAAGACGGCGTACAACGGCACGGAGTCCCTCGCTGGGACCAGTCTCGTTACCAACGCGACGGCTGGCGCTTGGATCGGTCTCGACAAGGCCGGCAACAGCGTCTACACGGCTGACAACAAGACGGCGCTCTCGATCAGTGCGGCTGGCTCTGGTACGACGTACCAGATCTCGGCGTTCACGATCGGCATCACGGACAACACGGGTGCTCTCCGCAAGACGGCGAACACGGCACTCGATGCGTTCAACGAGCGTATCCGTGCAGAGAACAAGTCCGAGGACAACGCTCTCGTTCTCCAGACGGGCGTGAAGTCGAATCAGGCGATCAAGGTCAGCATGACGGATATGCGTTCGCTCGCACTCGGCATGAAGGGCACGGATGGCTCTGTCATCAGCGTCCAGACGCAGGAAAAGGCAAACGCTGCGATCAACTCGATCGACTCCGCTCTTCAGAAGGCGCTCGACGAGCAGGCCAACATCGGTGCTGTCCAGACGCGTCTCCGCTACACGAGCTCCAACCTCACGACGCAGTCCGAGAACGTCCAGAACTCCGAGTCCACGATTCGCGATGCGGATATGGCAAAGGAGATGACGGAGTACACGAAGAACAACGTTCTTCTCCAGGCTGCTCAGTCGATGCTCGCACAGGCGAACCAGAACAGCTCTGCTGTCCTCTCGCTCCTCCGCTAATACGTTTCGACGTTTTATACGGATTTCAGGAATCCCTCCCTTCGGGGAGGGGTTCTTTTTTTGCCAAAAATCCCTGTATCGCGTATAATGGACTGTAGAGAGAGGGTGTACCGGATGAGAATATCTGCGTGCTATATTGTCAAGGACGAAGCGGAGGAGCTGTGCCGTTCTCTTGCCTCTGTACGGGCAGCAGTGGATGAGATCATCGTTGTTTCGACGGCGGGCAGCTCTGCGGTGCGGGACGTGTGTGCTCTGTTTTCGGCGGAGATCCATGACTTCGCATGGGTGAATGATTTTTCTCTTGCCCGCAATGAGGCGCTGCAGTATGTAACGGGAAATATTGTTATTTTCTTGGATGCAGACGAATATTTTCTGCATCCGTATAAAGTGCGTCAGGCGATCGCAGCGATGGTGCATGATCAGATGCAATGGGATATCGTCATGGTCGGTCTATACAGTTATCGGAGCATGCATGGTCAAGATGCCGATTATGAGAGAGTTCCACGTATCTTTCGTATGCCGGGGATGCACTACGAGGGAATGATTCACGAGCAGTTGGTACGCGACGACGGTGAGAAGTGGATTCTTGTCTATGCAGATGAGGACCTTTCTCTTGGTCATACGGGATATCTATCAGAACGAGGACCGGAGAAGATCAAACGCAATATTGCCATGTTGGAGAAGGATGCGGCGCGGCATGGGCATACGACGATGCACGATGCCTATTTGGCGGACTGCTATTTTGGGCTGCAGGATTATGCACGTGTTCTTTCCCTCTCACGTAAGGTGCTGGCAAGTGATGTGGTTCTTGTCGGGACAGGGAGCAAGATCTATCATCAGATGATCGAGTCGATGCGTGCGCTGCACTATTCTGATTCGGAAATACTTGCCCTTGCTGACGAGGCTCTTGCGAAGTATCCGGATCTTCCTGATTTTTATGCCCAGCGTGGGATGATTCTCTGCGGACTGTCACGCTACCATGAGGCGGCAGAGTGCCTGAGGACGGCACTGTATAAATTCGATCATGGCTTTTCCGCGCTTCATGATGCGAGCTTCTTTAACCCCATAGTGGCTGCGCGTGTGGCAGCACGTCTTGCTCAGATCTATACGCATCTGGGGAATGAAGCACAGGCAAAGCACTGGCAGGAGAGAGAAAGGGCATATATGCAGGGAAATACTGCTGAAAACGCAGAGGATATTCGCATCAGTGCTTGCTATATTGTGCGCGATGATGCCGTGCATCTGAGAAAATCCATCGAAAGTTTACGCGATGCCGTGGATGAGCTCATCGTCGTCGATACGGGCTCGCATGACGATACCGTGGCAGCCGCGCAGTCCTACGGAGCCACTGTGTATGAATTTCCTTGGGTGGACGACTTTGCTGCGGCGCGCAACGCAGCACTTTCCCATGCCACAGGGGATTGGATTATTTTTATCGATGCAGATGAGTACTTTTCAGATGAGACAAAAGGAAATCTCCACACGGCGATCACGGCGGCGGATGCCGAGGACACGGAGGTGCTTCTCATCCCTTGGCACAATATCGACGAAGTGACGGGTGAGCTGCTGCTGGACTCCTATGCGCCGCGCGTCTTTCGCCGCCGTACAGGACGATGCTATGTCGGGCGTATTCATGAAGAGCTGCGCGATGCAGATGGCTCTGTGCCAAACCCCAATGTCGTTGCTCCTGCCCTGCTGACACTCGTACATACGGGGTACTCTGCTGTGCTTACACGTGAAAAGGGAGAGCGCAATCTGCGTATCCTGCTGGCGGAACTCGATACGACAGCAGAGCCGGAGCGGATCTGGGGCTATCTCGCGGAGACCTATGATAATCTGGGCGACGCCTATCATGCGGAGCAGTACGCACGCAAAGATGTAGGGCTCGGACGGCGCGGCGTCATCGATGCGAGCCGCTGCTGGCGTATTCTGTTGCGCATCTATGGTGCGCAGCCGGAGCGGCGGGATGCGTATCTGGATCTTGCGGAAAAGGCAGTACAGGTGTTTCCGGAGCTCCCCGAGATGCATGCGGAGTATGCGGAGGCTCTGGCGGCATTTCATCGCTACCGTGAGGCGGCAGAGGCGGCCGTGCTGGCGCTGGAGCTGCCGCTCCCGACGGGAACGGAGCAGTCCCTCTTTACGGATGAGATGAAAAGAGAACTGCGGCGGCGCATGGCGATCTGGCAACGCATCGACGCTCATGCACGAGAGATCCGCATTGCAGCCTGTGTTTTTGCCCGCAACGATCGTCAGGATATGGAGCATTGGCTGAACAATGCAGCAGTCTATGCAGATGAACGCATCGTCCTCGACACGGGATCGACAGACGGGACGCGGGAATGCGCGGAAAGCGCAGGCGCGAAGGTCTATGATTTCCTCTGGCAGGACGACTTCGCTGCTGCGCGCAATGCCGTGCTGGCATATGCAGATGCGGATTGGGCGGTCGTGCTCGATGTGGATGAGAGCTTTTTTGATCCGTCCGAACTACGCGCTTATCTAGCGATGATGGATGTCGTGATGCCGCATAAAGATGCTGTTCTCCTGCCGATTGTGCATGTGGACGAGGACGATGCTGACCGCGAGATCGGGCGTGCGCCGCACATCCGTCTCCTGCGCATGGGGCGCGGCCTATTCTATGAGGGGCGCGTCCATGAGGCACTAAAAAAGCGGGATGGTGCGCCGCAGCTCTATCATGAGCCCGTCGCCCTCGCCATCCGCCACGTGGGGTACTCGGCGGGGCGGATCCGTGCCAAGCATGCGCGCAACCTTGCCCTGATGGAGCGGCGGGTCCATGAGGAGGGGCTTCGTCCGGGGGACTATCGCTATCTCGCCGATACCTACTATGGTCTTGGACAGTACGCATCGGCATTGCTCTATGTGCGTGCGGCCTTGGAGGAAAATGTCACGTCCATCGGTGCGCAAAGTCACCTCCATCACCTCCTGCTCGACGCGATGGAGAAGGAGAATGTTCCTATTGCCGAGCAGATCGCAGCAGCGCATACGGCGTGTGAGAGCTTTCCGCATCTGCCGGACTTTTATGGGCGGCTCGGCCTTCTCCTGAGTGCGGCGGGAGAGGATGCGCTGCCTAGATTGACGCGTGCGATGGAGCTCTATGCGCAGCCCGAGGATACGGGCGGCGAAACATCGGCATTCGCTGCATGGGCAGGTGCGGTGTCGGCGGCACGTGCACGTCTTCTTGCTGCAGCGGGAGCACGCGCGGCGGCTGAGGAGGAGCTTGCGCGCGCGTTCTCGCTCGGGACGGCGATGGAGGAGACCATGGATGCCTTGGTCGAGCTGCATCGCGATAGGGATACGGGCGCGCTGCTCACAGTACTCCGCGAGCGACTCGGCGGAGATCGGGAGAGCCTTTTGTATCTTATCCGTTTTGCTGACAGCTATGGCTGGCTGCACTTGGGCGAGGCGGCACGCGATGCGTATCGCCGGGAGACGGGCACGGAACTTCCAACGCCTCTGCCCTATCAGTGGATGCGTTCGGATGCGCCCGTGGAACTGGGGCAGCATATCGTTGGAACGCTTGCGGGAGACGTACGGGAGATGCCTGAGGTATTGCTCCGCCTCGGACAATCCACGCACGCGGAAAGTCCGCGTCTCTATGAGCGGCTGCGCGGCCTTCTGCCGCGAGAGATGCAGGAGTTCTGGCGGCACTACGATGAGCCGGATGCCGTGCCGCGCCCGCAGCGTGCGGAGGGGCTGCATCTCGTGCGCGAGGCATTTGTACGCCATGCGGATACGGCGCAGACGGAGCGCTTCCTGCGCATCGTCGTATCATACGGCATGGATGAGCTGCGTATCGCTGCCGACGCCTATATGGCGGCAGGACGTCATGCGGCGGCGCGTGCGGCATGGGAACTCTGCGCGCAGCAGGAGCAGGATGCGGAGGCGCTCTACAGTGCGGGGGTTTGCACGATACGCATGGGTGATGTGGACGCGGGACGTGAATATCTCATGCAGGCATTGGCGGCGGATTCGGCGCATCGTAAGGCGAGAGAATTGATGGAGTGGATCGGATGAAAATTTCAGCGTGTGTCATCGTGAGGAATGAGGCGGAGAACCTTCCGCGCTGGCTCGCCTCGATGCGCAGTTTTGCCGATGAGATGATTGTCGTCGATACGGGCTCCATGGATCAGAGTGTGGAGATCGCACGTGCGGGCGGAGCGCGTGTGCTCCATTTCGACTGGATCAATGATTTTTCCGCAGCGAAAAATTTTGCGCTCGATGCGGCGACGGGAGACTGGATTGTCTTCCCCGATGCCGATGAGTATTTTACGGAGGAGAGCAATCCGCGCGTGCGCCCTCTGCTCGAGGAGTATGACGCACATCCGTATCTTGACGGCTTCATCGTGCATCTCGTCAACATCGACGTGGATACGGGGGCTCTTCTCGGGACGAGCGCCGAGGTGCAGCGCATTTTCCGCCGTGCACCGCACATCCGCTTCGTGGGCAGCATTCATGAACACATAGAAAATCTCAGCGGCGATACGGCGCGGCAGATGATGATTGCACCCGGTCTGACCCTCTATCACACGGGCTACTCACCGCGCATCATCAAGGGAAAATCCCAGCGCGATCTGGAGCTCCTCCTTGCGCGCCGTGCACGCGGAGAGTCCGCGAAACTCGACGAATACCATCTGATGGACTGCTATTATACGCTTGAGGACTATCCGCAGGCGGCATATTATGCACGCCTTGCACGGGACAGTGCGGATCGGCCGGTCGGCTCGGAGAACCGTCCCCATGCGGTTCTCCTGCAGTCGCTTATTCTGATGGGGGCATCGGACGCAGAGATTCGAGAGGCGTATGATGCGGCGCGCGCGGCACTTCCGGAAAAGGCAGACTATCCGCTGATCTACGGGACGTATGCGTGGGATCAGTCGTATGTCATGACGGCGTGTGCTGCTTATGCGGAGGGGATCCGTCTGCATGAGGAACACTATCGTGAGGGGGACTTCTCCGCCGTGCTTCTTCCAACGGCGTATATGCGCCTCGGCGAGGCAGTGCTGCTGCGCGATGCGCGGGAGGAGGCGATCCTGTCAGCAGAGCATGCACTCCGCCTGAATCCGCGTCATGCACCGATCCTCGCCGCGTTTCTGCGGATCATGGCGGCGGTCGACGCAGACGATGCCGCGCTGATCGAGATCTTGAACGGGATCTATGATCGTGAGGCAGATGCGGCATTTCTTGCCTCGGTGCTGGCAGGCGCGGGTTTTCCCCTCGCAGCGCTCTACTATGATCGGCGCAGTACGGCGAAGTTCCCGCCGCGCCGCCGTCTCCTGCTCGCGGGGGACGCAAATGCGGCAGCGGCATCGCTCATCGAGGAAATGGAGTGCGCGGCTGCGGTCGGCGCGGCCTACGGAACGACGCTCTCTCCCGAACAGCAGAGCGCACTCGCCATGCTCCTGCCGCGTTCCTGCACCGAGATTCTCGCGGCACCCGAAGCACAGCGGATGCTGCGGCGCGTTGCACGGCTGGCGGAGGTGCGGCAATGAACGAACAGAAATTGGAGGCACTGCGCGACCGTATCTTTGCGGCACTTGGTCGCGGGGCCGCGCGGGAAGCGCGGCGGGGCATCGAGAAGCTGCGTCGCTATGAGCCGGCGGAGGCGGCAAGTCTCCTGACAGCGCTCTGCATTGAGGAGAGGGATGCGAAGGGGGCCCTGAAGGCGTGGCAGGAGTGCAGGACGCGTGCGCCGCACGAGCCCTATACGATCTTCCTGCGTGCACGCATCCACCTCCTTATGGGAGAGCGCAGAGCGGCGCTGCGCGTACTGACGCCTCTTTTTGATGTGCCCATGTCTGCGGAGGTCGCTGAGAAGGTCTATAATCTTGCGGGGCAGTGCGCGCGTTTTCTTGGCGCTGCGGATAAGGCCGTCGAGTTCTATGCACGTGCGCGCGATGCTGCGCCCAATCTCGCGCTGCGTGCACTCAACGCGAGCAATGTGCTCTTTAACCGTCACTATCTTCCTGCTGCACCTGCGGAGGATCGGCAGGCGGCAGAGGCGTACGGCAGTCTCTTTGCGGCGGTTCAGGCGCTTGATCACCGTGCACACCGACGAGGGCAGCGGCTCCGCATCGGGTATCTCTCTCCCGATGTCAGAGAGCATGTGGTGCTCTCGTTTTCGTATGCGCTGATGACGGCGCTCGACCCTGCGCGCTTTGCGGTGACCGTCTATGCGCTCGGCGCGGAGGACGCCTATACAGAGCAGGTCAAGCGTTCGGTGCAGGACTTTCGCAATCTGTCACGTCTCACACCGGAGGAGGCTGCGTATGCGATCTATCGCGACGGGATCGACATCCTCGTTGACCTTGCGGGGCATACGGCGGGCAGTACGCTGCCGATTCTCGCCTATCGTCCTGCGCCCGTCCAGATCTCGGGCATCGGCTATTTCGCCTCCACGGGGCTCAGAACCGTGGAGTACTTCTTCGCCGATCCCATCCTTGCCGCAGGGGATGCAGAGCTGGGCTTTACCGAGGAACTGCTCGTTCTCCCCGCGACGCATTTCTGCTGGCAGCCGCTTCGCCCTGCTCCTGCCGCCCCGCATCCACCGACCGCAGGCCGCAGCATTGTGTTCGGCAGCTTTAATAACTTTACCAAGGTCAATGACCATGTCCTGCGTGTATGGGCGGAGATCCTGCGCCGTGTGCCGGAGAGCCGTCTCTTTCTCAAGGCGGACGTTTTTTCCGAGGACGATGCACGCGTGGAGGTGCTGGAACGGATTGCCGCGGCAGGCATCCCCATGAGCCGTGTGGATGCAGAGGGGAATTCTCCGGACTATCTCGCGGCCTATCACCGCATGGACATTGCGCTCGATCCATTCCCCTATCCCGGCGGCGGGACGACCTGTGATGCACTCTATATGGGCGTGCCCGTTGTGACGCTTTCGGGGGAAACACTCGGCAGCCGCTTCGGTGCATCACTTCTCGTGAACATCGGGGCAGAGGCGCTGGTCGCTCATACGGAGGAGGAGTACATCGCCTTGGCCGTTTCTCTTGCGGGGGATATACAGACGCTGGATGCACTGCATACGGGGCTGCGCGGGATGCTGGTCCAGTCGCCCGTGATGGATGCGGCGGGATATGGCGCGGCGGTCGGCGCGGCATACGAACAGGTATGGTCAATCTATGAACAGCACAGTGAACAGCTAAAGTCCATCGACGATCATGACGATAGTATCTATAAGGATAGTAAGGCTCTGCGGGAGCGGCTCTTTGCCCTCCTTCGGGCAGAGCAGTATACTGCGGCGCAGGAGCTCGCGGAGGATGCTATGGCGCATGGCGCAGAGGATGATATGCTGCGCTATCTTCACACCTACGCCATCGAGCGGCAGGGGGATCTGCCGTGCGCGATGGCTCTCGCGGAGGCGTATTTGAGCACGGGGAGCAATGCGCTGCGCCATGAGTTCATGCGGCTGCGTGCCGCTGTTGCCTATCGGATGGGCGATGTGCGGGCGGCGGCGTACTATCGCTGCGCCTATGAGGAGGAGCCGTCCGATCCGTCGCTGTATAGTTCCTTCCTTTTGGCGAAGAATGCGCAGGATGTGGATGATGAGGAGCTCTTTCGGGCACATTGTACCTACGGTGAGATCCTCGCCCATGTGCCGCAGTATACCTACCGGAAATTATACGCGCATCCAAAGATTCGCGTGGGCTATATTTCGCCGGACTTTCGCCGCAATGTGCTGCAGCATTTCGTGCAGCCCTTTCTGACGATGTATGACCACACGCGCTTTACGGTCTATGTATACAGTACGGCGGAGCAGCCGGATGAGGTGACGGCTGGGCTGCGTCCTCATGCGGATCAGTGGCACGAGATGGGCGGACGCACGGCAGAGGAGATCGCCGCGCAGATTCATGCGGATGAGGTCGATATTCTCGTCGATCTGGCGGGACACGCGGCGAACGGCGCCTTGCCCGTGCTCGCACGCCGTCCCGCTCCCGTACAGATGATGGGGCTCGGCTATATGGCGACATCAGGGCTTCCTGCCGTCGATTACTTCCTCACGGATGCGCGGTGCGATCCCATCGACGGAGAGAGTGAACGGTATTTCACCGAGAGGCTGATCCGTCTGCCGAGCCAATTCGTCTATGTGCCGCGTGCCGGGCTGCCCGCGTCGACGGGGGCGCCCGCGCGTCAGCGGGGGCATATTCTCTTTGGCGTGTTCAACCAGTACCGCAAGTGGACCGACGAGATGCTCTGCGTATGGCGGGAGATCTTGGAACGCGTACCGCAGTCCAAACTGCTGCTGAAGTCGCAGGTATTCTTTGCCGCTGCGATGCGGAGGGAGGCAGAGGAACGCCTTACGCGGCTGGGATTTGATCTTGACCGCATCGTACTGGAACCCGCGACGACGGACTATATGGAGCGCTATCTCGATGTGGATATGGCGCTCGACACCTATCCGTGGCCGGGCGGCGGGACGACCTGCGACGCGCTCTATATGGGCGTGCCCGTGGTAACGATGTATGGCACGCGGCGCAGTACGCGCTTTTCCTATGCGATGCTGCACCTCGTCGGTGCGGAGGCGCTGGCGGTCACATCTGCTGCGGCATACATCTCCTGCGCCGTCTCACTGGCGGAGGACCCGGATCGTCTGGACGACATGCACCGTACGCTGCGCAGGAAGATGGAGACATCACCGCTCATGGATCAGAGGGTCTATATGCGTGCGTTGGAAGAGGCTTATATCATGGCATTGAGAAATGCTGGACAGGGGCTATGATGAAAAAGAAGAAAAAGCAGAAGGCACAAGCGGAAAAACACCGTGAGGTGCAGAAGATTCGGCTGGGTTATCTTTCTGCAGATCTCGGACAAGGCCGTCTGCGCGCATTGCTGCCCATGTTCTTTATGGCGTACGATGCGTTTCGCTATGAAATTTATGCCTATCATACAGAGATCGGCGGCGATTCGTCACGTTTTGCTGAGAAGGCGACCGTACGCGAGGTTGGTACGTGTACGGCCGAAGAGGCGGCGGAGCTCATTCGCCGCGATCATCTCGATCTGCTCGTCGATCTCTCACTCGATGCGGTCAGCGCGCATCATGCTGCGGTGATGCGGCAGAGACCGGCAGAGCATATCCTATCGCTCGCGGAGCATATTCCCGCGGGGCTTGCCGTGCGCCTTCCGATGGTCGAGGGGCAGGAGGTCTTCCCCTACTGCTATACACAGATCGAGCAGGATATGTCATATACCTATCGTGCACCGCTGTTCGATACGGGCATTCCAACCATCGGTGCGTGCGGCAGCATGACGCCGAGCGAATCCTCCCATTTTTTGGAACTCCTGTCGTATCTGCTGCCCGCGATCGGCGATGTGCATCTCGTTTTGCCCGCATCCGTTGCGGGGGGGCTGAGCGCAGAGGACATCGAGCAGATTGCTGCGTGCGGCAGTGCGGGATCGTCCCTTGCCTTCGTGGATGATCTTTCCTACGAGACACTGGATGTTATGCTTGGCCTGTCGGTCGATCTCGTCGATGTCTGCCGTGCGGCAGAGCATGGGATTCCCTTGATTGCCGTCGAGCATCTTGTGCGGGATCGCTATGCCAAAAGACTGCTGTGTCAACTGGAGCTCCCCCCGCGATGCGACGTACAAGGAGCATCGGCCGCGTGCCTGGCACTGTGCGCTGATCGTGAACGACTGTCAGCGTGTCATGGTCTCTTGCGTTGGCAGCTGATGGATTTTTGCGATGCGGGAGCGATTCAGTTTACACTGGAGCGTGCTTACGAGCGCGTTCTTGCACAGGGAGACGGACGAACTTCCGCTGCGCTGAGTGATGGACTTGCCCGTGCCGCCTCCCGTCAAGACTGGGATGCGGTTCTCACTGCTGCACATCAACTGGATGGGCATGATGCACTCACTGCGGAGCAGCGCATGAGCCTTGCGTGGGGCTATCACTTTGGCGGTGCTGCCCCGCTGGCGGCACGGTGGGCAATGTCTGCACAGGGGCTTCCCACGGATCGCGAGGGGGCGCGACTCTATCTCACGATTTCGGGGATTGTGCCGGGAACAGAGAATGGCGTGTTTGAACGTGTGCAACATGGACTAAAGCGTGTTGAGGAAGGTCTCTCTGTTGTACCGGAGGTTCGGGCAGCTCTTCTGAAGGCATACGCAGATCATGCGCCTGCAGATAGTGATGCGGAACTGGCATCACAGTGTGCGATTGCCTATGCGCGTGAGGCGGCAGATCCTTTTCTCCGGCGCGTTTACTATGATGCAGGACTGCTGAAACTCAATGCTGCCGATGTCCGTGCGCAGGAGGTCTATGAGAAGAGCCTAGGCTATGGCGCGCTCTTTGCTGAGGTGCAGCCCTACACGCATCAGAGACGACGAAAAAAGGATAAGCTTCGCATCGGCTATATCTCCGGGGACTTTCGTCAGCATGTCATGCAGTACTTTATATGGCCGTTTCTTGCCGGCTATGATGCCAATGTGTTTGACGTTTACGTATATAGTCTTGGGAAGTCGGATCAGTATACGGACTTCTTTAAGACCCTCGTGACAAAATGGCGTGATCTTTCAGCGCATGAGCGAGATATGGAGCGGATTGCGCGCGAGATACATGCGGATGAGGTGGATATCCTATTCGATCTTGCGGGACATACGGCGGGCACGGGGCTTGCCGCCCTCGCATGGAAGCCGGCGCCTGTCCAGCTCTCGGGACTTGGCTACATGGCGACGACGGGGCTCCGGACGGTAGACTACTTCGTGACGGATCACTGCTGCGACCCCGAGGGCAGCGGCAGTGAGGCCTTCTATGTGGAAAAACTCCTGCGCCTGACGAGTCAGTTCTGCTATAATGGGTATACGCACCTCCCTGCATCGACGGGAACGCCGGCGCGGGGGCGCGGCTATATCCAGTTCGCCTCCTTCAACCAGTATCAGAAAATCCGTGATCCGATGCTGCGCGCATGGCAGGAGATGATGGAACGTGTGCCGCAGGCGCGGCTTCTCCTCAAAAACAATGCCTATTCGAAACCGGGAGTGGTGCAGTCGGCATACGAGCGACTGCAGCGGCTCGGCTTTGATATGAGCCGCGTTCAGTTTGAGGTGGCGACGAGGGACTATATGCTGCGCTATCTCGATGTGGATATCGCGCTCGACACCTTTCCGTGGCCGGGCGGCGGGACGACCTGTGATGCGCTCTACATGGGCGTTCCCGTCGTCTCCTACTATACGGAGCGGCACAGCACGCGGTTTACTTACAGTCTCCTTGCCAACATCGGGCTTGCGGAGCTTGCCTCCGTGCGCATGGAGGACTATGTGGAGAAGGCGGTCGCACTCGCGGGCGACCTCGACCTACTCGATGCGCTGCACCGAGGGATGCGTGAACGCATGAAGGCATCGCCTGTCATGGATCAGGAGCGGTATATTCGTGAGATGGAGGACTGTTATCGTGCGATCTGGGAAGCGTGGGAAAAAACAGACGCAGAATCCGTTTGAACGTGCATTCGAACGGGTGAAGCGGGATATCGCCGCAGAGCGCATGGAGTCTGCCGTTGTACGTCTGCGTGAGATGGAGCACACGGGACTTTTCCCTGAGGAGCGTCTCTATGAGATGCATGAGTATATGGGGCAGCTTCTCTACTGGCTTGCCGATCTGAAGGAGGCTCTGCCGCATCTCCGCCTTGCGTGGGAGCTGCCGCGCGCGGATCATGCGGCGCGGATGGCGGCACTCAGCAACTACCTCATGTATCTTCACTATGCCGATGGTGTTACAAATACGGAGATGCAGGAGGCACATGCCGCATATGCCAACCTGCTCGGGGTACTGCCGCAGTTCACGCACGCAAAGCGGCGGCGGGAAAAGCTGCGCATCGGCTATCTTTCGCCGAACATGACGGATCACATTGTCCTGAACTTTGCCGTACAGCTCTTTTCCGCCTACGACCGGGCGCACTTCTCCGCTCATCTCTATGATGTCGGGGAGCAGTACAGTGAGGTGACGGACTGGGTCGCCGGGATGGCGGACGACTATAAAGACCTGTCGAAGTGCAGCCCACAGGAGGCGGCGGCACGTATCCATGCCGATGGGATCGACATCCTCTTTGATCTGGCGGGGCATTCGGCGGGCGGGAAGACGCTGATGATTGCGGCGCATAAGCCTGCCCCCATACAGCTCTCAGGCATCGGATACTTCAATACGACGGGTCTCTCTGCGATGGATTACTTCCTGGGTGATCCATTCTGTGACCCTCCAGGGGAAGAAGCGCATTTCACAGAGCAGATTCTGCGCCTGCCGCAGACGCATCTGTGCTTTACCCCCTCGGAGCGGTTCCGCCCCTATGAGCATTTGCAGCGCACGCCGCATGAGAATGTTGTCTTTGCCAGTTTCAACAACTTTGCAAAGATTACGGATGCGATGCTGACGGCATGGGGGGAGATCCTGCGCGCTGTTCCCACGGCGCGGCTCCTGCTGAAGAATGTGCACCCGCTGAAGGAAACGCTGACGCGGATGAAGCGGCGCGCCGTGCAGGCGGGGATCGATCCGGCACGGCTTGAGCTGCGGCCGGGGTCAAAGGACTACCTTGCGGACTATCTGGATGCGGATGTGATTCTGGACACGTTTCCGTATCAGGGCGGCGGGACGACGTGCGAGGCTCTCTGTATGGGGCTTCCTGTCGTTGTGCGGGCAGGGACGCGCCACGGCGCACGGTTCGGCGTGAGTCTCCTGCACAATGCAGGGCTTTCCGAGTTAATTGCGGGCAGTACGGAGGAGTATATCGAACGAGCCGTTTTGCTGGCGCGTGACAGGACGCTGCTCGGTGCCCTGCAGACGGCGATTCCGCGGATGATGCGCGCCTCTCCGCTGATGGATGCGGCGGGCTATGTGCGTGCGATGGAGACGGCGTATCAGATGATATGGGAGCGGTATCTTCATGAAAAAACGTAAGAGAAACCGCGCAGAACGTGCACGCAAAAAACGTGCGCGGCGGGAAGAGAAACGGCAGATGAAAGGGACGATGACGATGGCAGAGAAGAAAATCATTACGGCAGAGCAGATTCATGCGTACGTAAAGAAGGAGAAGTACGCAGAGGCGATCAATGCCTTTGCCGATGCGCTTGCACAGGGAGAGCCGCCGAAGGAGTGCTACGCTGATGTGGCACGTGCCTACTTTGAACTGGGCGACTACAAACGCGCGGCGGACTGGGTGTCGAATGCCCTCTCGGTGGATCCGGGCAATGTCGATGTGCGCATTCTGCTGGCTCGCATCTGCCAGCGTGAGCGGCGGACAGACGACGCGCTGAAGCTCTATGAGAATATTCTTGCGGCTCATGCGGCAGCACTTACCGGCGCACAGCGTGCGGAGATCGAGCAGCGTGCAGGGCTCGACGCACGTCTCGCGAAGGATAAGACGCGCACGGCGCATCCACATCTCGCGGCACTTCTGGGGCTTGCCCCCGCACCGGCTGCACCGGCCGTAGCCGCTGCGCCTGCTTCATCCGGCACGGCGCCGAACGCGCCCGTATCCGCTGCGGCTGCACCGGCAGATCAGTCCACTGGCAACGCCAAGGCACAGGCCGCACAGATCCTCGCGCAGCCCATCCGCCCCGCCGAGAAGATGGCGGCACTCAATGCCTTTGCGGGTGCGGCATACGTGCAGGATGACTATGCGGGGGCACGGGAGCTCCTGACGGCGGCGCTTGAGCTTGATCCCGGCTGTGATGCGACGCTGCGCAATATGGCGCTCCTCCTGCATGAGACTGGCGAACGGGAAAAGGCTCTCCAGGTCGCGGCAAAGATGGGACAGACGGACTTCATGCTCCTGCGTGCGCTGAAATCATGAGCATGCTCAGCATCATCCTGACGCTGACGGAGGCAGGCGCATATCTGCGCGAGACGGCGGCGTCTGCCCTTGCGGCGGCGTCTGCGGCAAAACTTACGGCGGAGATGATCGTCCCCGTTCCGCAGGGAGCGGCGGACGCCGTGCGGGCGGAGCTCCATGATCTGCCCTGCCGTATTCTCCCTGTGGCGGAGGAGTATCCTGCGGCATGGAACAATCGCGGCGCAGAGGCGGCGTCGGGCGATCTGCTGCTCTTCCTGCAGGAGGGGGTAATCCTCACCGCAGTCGGTCTGGAAAAAATGGCGGAGGTGCTTCTCCCCGATGCGCAGATCGCTGCGGTTGGTCCATTTACGGACCATACCGTATTTTCATGGCAGTATCTGAATGCGGAACGGATGAGCGCACAGAAAATAGAGGTGGAGCACTGGGTACGAACGAATTTGCCATACCCGACGGAGAGTCCGTTTCTCGAACACTTTGCTCTCCTCATGCGCCGTACGGTATTTTGTCAGTACGGCAAGTTTGATGAAGCGTTTGAGGGGGGCAGCGGCGCCGACATGGATCTCTCATTCCGCCTGCGCTGCGCAGGATATACGCTCCTGCGTGTGCCTGCCTATGCCGCACACCGTGCGGCGGGAAAGTGTGAGCTCTGGGACCTGACGCTGACAGCCATGCGCCCCCCACTTCTGGAGCGATGGGGACTGGACGTCGGTGTTCCGGAGATGCTCTGGCAGAGAGCACTCGACGGCATCAGTGAGGCATGGAATCCTGCCCTCGTGCGTGCGACCTGCCGCAGTGCGGCACTGCGTGCGCCGCTCGTCAGCATCATGATTCCGACCTATAATCGTCCCCATTATTTCCGTGAAACACTCGAATCTGCTCGCGCACAGACCTATCCGAACATCGAGATCATCGTCTGCGACAACAGCACGGACGAGCGGACGGCGGAGCTGATGCAGGCGTACGAGGACGATGTACGCATCCGCTATGTGCGCAACCGAGCGGCGCGGACAAAGGCGGAGAATTTTATGCCGTTCGAGCATCTGGCACAGGGGGAGTATCTGCAGTGGTGCATGGATGATGATATCCTCCTGCCCGACAAGATCACGCGGATGATGGATGCCTTCCTGCGCGAGCCTGGCACGACACTGGTCACGTCGGTGCGCGGTGTCATTGACGGTGATGGAAACTATCAAGGCCAATGGAAGGACAGTGTCCCGCTCTATGGTACGTATGAGTGTTACCGTGGTACAGCCGTCGGGCGTGCGATCCTCATGGATTGTGCGAACTTCCTCGGGGAGCCGTCCGCCGTGCTCTTTCGTCGGGATGACCTAAAACACCACTATTGGCAGGCGGATGCACGCGGCTACCAGACGATCTCGGACTGCGTCATGTGGCTGGAGCTCATGGAGCGCGGCGATGCGGTCATTTTTGCGCGTCCTCTTAGTCTCTACCGCCGCCATGAGGGGCAGGAGGGCGCACAGGCAGATGTCATCGTGCGCAGCCGTGTGGAGTGGCGCCGCCTGATCGAAGAATATTGGCATAAACGCATGTTTTTGACGGAGAACGAGGAGTATCAGTCCGTCCTTGTACGGCTTAGAGAGGAGCGCAGCAGGATTGCCCCTCTGCTTCATCAGGTTCCCGTAGCGCTGCGGAAGGCGTACGAGCAGGAGACGCCTCCATTTTCCATTATTCTGATGAATCGTGTGGAGGAATGCGCTCTTGTGCGGATGGATGCTCCACTGAATCTGCTCGCCGCGCGCGGCAGCGTTTCGCTCACGGGGTGTATGAGTGCGAAAGATACGCCGCTTGAGCTGTATGATGTGACAAGCATGTATGACAGCATCATCCTATTTGAGCGTGCCAACCTCATGCCCACAGCCAACGTGCGGCAGATGCTGGCAGAGGCTGCATCACATGGCAGCATCGTATTGCAGGAGATGGACGATCATCCCCATGTGAATGAAGCGGCGGCGCGTGATCATTATTTTCTCTTTCGCGCCGTTTCTGCGGTACAGACCTCAACGAAGTATTTGGCCGATTATCTGCGGGAATTTAATCCCCATGTCTATCTCTTTGAAAATCAACTGGTAGAGCTACCGCTCGCGCGCAGCTATGAGGGGAACGCATCGCAGGTGACGATTTTCTTCGGTGCACTGAACCGCCGCGCGGACTGGGAGCCGCTGATGCCAAGCATCAATGCAGCGATTCGGGAGTACGGAGATCGCCTGTATTTTCGCGTGGTGTCGGACTACGCATTCTATCAGCAGCTGCGGACGGAGCACAAATCATACGTCGGCGGCACGCAGGATGGATCTGTCGTTGCCCCCTATGAGCGCTATGTGGAGGCGCTCCACTCCTCGGACATCGCTCTCCTGCCACTCAATGATACGGAGTTCAACCGCGCCAAGTCCGATCTCAAGTTCATCGAGGCAGCAGGGAACGGTGCGGCAGTGCTCGCCGCGCCGACGGTCTACGCGGCGACGGTGCGCGACGGGGAGACGGGGCTGATCTATCACCATCCGAAGGAGTTCGCGCAGAAACTCGATCTCCTGATCCGCCGTGCTGATCTGCGGCGGCGCCTTGCGGAGAACGCCTACCGCTATGTGGCGGAGCATCGCCTTCTCGCAGGGCATCTCGACGACTACATCACCGTCTATCGCGAGCTCTTTGACCGCAGAGAGGAGCTGGAGCGAGAGCGCCTGCGGCGCGTCGCGAAATACTTCCCCCATCTGTGCCATGACGGTAAAAAGTGTGAATAATTCCTCTTTGTGGTGATTTTGGATAATGATTGACAGATGATATGTCGGCTTTTATAATAAAGATAGGTTACGTGTAGATTGGAGATGGTTCTGCTTTCTGCACGATACTTCTATCATGGAAAGGAGAGCCGACATGACGGGAAAAGTAAAATGGTTCAGCGCGGATAAGGGATATGGGTTTATCTCCCGCGAGGACGGCGACGATGTGTTCGTCCACTTTTCTTCGATTCAGGGTGAGGGATATAAGACGCTGAGCGAAGGACAGGAAGTGGAGTTTGACATTGTCGAGGGGGCACGCGGCCCGCAGGCGGACAATGTGATCAAAAAGGAATAAGATCAAAGGTTTGAAAAGCCCGGCTTACACAGCGGGCTTTTTCATTTGGTGAAGGAAGCACTGATCAACTCAGCCCATCATCTTGGCGCATCCTTTTCGCCCTGCCTGTGTCAACAAATCCTCCACATAGCCTTAGCTATGCGTCCGGTTTGTTTCCTTGGCAGGACAAAAATTCTGCACCAATCTGACGGACTTCATTTTATCAGCGATTCCTAAAATATACTTCATAAATATCTGAATTTAACGAAGCGCGTGCAATTCCTTTGCAGGTATTTTCTCCTTTATGTCGAACTAATATAGATAATAGAGGGAGTACATCCTCCCGTAGATAGAAAGGGGCTGTGTTTCATGGCTGCATTCACGATTCGAGGAAAGAATGTCGAGGTTACCCCTGCACTGCGTGACTATGTGGAAAAGCGCGTCGGCAAGATCACGAAGTACTTCGATAATGTCGGCGAGATTGCGGTTCTGCTCTCTGTGGAAGGGAAGCACCACAAGGTAGAAGTGACTGCCCCCGTCGCACGCGGCGTTCTGCTGCGCGGCGAGGAGCATTCGGAGGATATGTACAGCTCCATAGATCTGGTCATCGAGAAGCTCGAGCGCCAGATCCGCAAGCAGAAGACGAAGCTCGAGCGGCGTTTCCGCCAGGGCGGGTTCAAGGCAGAGGCGGTCGAGACGTTTGCCTCGCCGATGCCGGAGGATGAGGATATCTACCCCGTCGTCAAGACGAAACGCTTCTCGCTCCAGCCGATGGATGTGCAGGAGGCGATTATGCAGATGAACCTCCTCAATCATCATTTCTTCGTGTTCCGCAATGCGGAGTCGGAGGAGGTCAACATCGTCTACGGGCGTCACGATGGAAAGTATGCGCTGATCGAGGTCGAAGAGGGCTGATCGTGTGATCGGATTCCGAGGAAAAGGACGGCTGCGGCCGTCCTTTTTTACTGCTCCTTTTCGGCAGATGTGCTATAATGCAGCCATTGGGATAGGAGGAAATGATGAAAAAAATCTATGCCGTTCATCAGTGGGTGAGTCTGATCTGTGCGCTCTTTTTGCTGCTGCTGACGCTGACGGGACTGCCGCTCCTCTTTCGCGGGGAGATCAATGCGTGGAACACGGTGAACCTGCCGCAGGGTGGGGAGCCCATGCCGATGGCGGAGCTCTGGCAGGCACTGCCCGAAGGAGAGGCGGCGGTGCGTGCGGCGTACCCGACGAAGGATATTCTGGCGGTTACGCCGGATGACACGGATGGAACGCTCTATTTCCGCGTTGTGGAGCGCGGCGTTGCGGCGGGACGCTCCCACATGCGCATGGGCGGCGAGCAGATCATGTACGATGTGCGCACGCATACGATATTTGACCGCAAGGAGCGTGTCTATCGCCATGATGGGGTGCAGATCTTCATGCACACCATGCACATTCTGCACGTACGCATGGGCATGGATACGGGTGGGCGCGACTTTCTCGCCCTGATGTGTGCCATCTCCGTGATCTCCATCGTGACGGGCATCTATCTCTATTTGCCGATGATGAAGAGCATGGCGTTCGGTACACACCGGCGCAAGACCAGCCGCGTGTTCTGGTCGGACTGGCACAAGATCACGTCGATCTTTGCGGGGACATGGGCGACGGTCATGTGTGTGAGCGGCATCGTGATCGTCCTCTACTCCGTCGGTATGCGGGACTATCACAGCACAGCGCATATTGCGGCGATGGAGTATTTTGCCGCGCAGGAGCAGCAGGCGGAGACACTCCGTCCCGCAGATGCACTGGCACTCGTAGAGGAGAGCCGTCCCGGGCGGGACGTGATCTCCATGCAGCTGCCGACGGCGTCATATCCCTTCTACGTCTTTCAGACCGCAGATCCGCCCGTGCGTGCGACGGACTTTGTACTGGGGGAGCAGACCTATCTTCCGGCGGGCGGCGGCACACCGTTCACCGTCCCCGTACCGGCGTGGATGAAGGCGGCACCATTCTTCCTGAACATTCACATCCACAATCATGAGCTTCTCGCCGTAAAGGTTTTCTGGGGGCTGCTGATCCTCATGACGGCAGCGATGATCGTCACGGGCATTGTGCTCTGGCTGACGCGTTGGCGGAGCCGTATCGCGGCGGCCGCTGAGATCGCCGTGAAGAAACGCTCCAACGCATCGTGGGAGGAGCCCGCACGCGTCGCATTGGGGAGCCTTGTGATCTTCGTCGCACCGATTTACGGCGGATGGGCAGGCGAGGGACTGGCGCTTGTACTCAGTGCGTATCTGATCGTGTATTTCGTACGTGCCGTACGCAGGTGATCGCTTGTCCCTGTGAGGCGGGGCTGCATGGGGGAGGAGAAGAGCGTTGACGCATGGAGGACTGACAACGGCGGAGGCGGAGGCCTCGCGCCGCATCCATGGGGCGAATGTACTGCCGGAGCCGGTGCGGCTGACCTTCGGGCAGGCGTTTTTGGAGACCTTCCGCGACCCGATGATCCGTATCCTGCTCGTGATGGTTGCGCTCATGGTCGCGATGTTCTTCGTCGGCTATGCGGAGATCTATGAGCCGGTCGGCACGATCGTCACCGTGCTCATCGTCGCAACGGTGACCGCGCGGACGAGCCTGACGAGTGACGACGAATACCATGCGCTGCGCGCGCGCACGGCAAAGGACAGGGCAAAATTGCGCCGCGACGGAGGACTCCATGTCCTGCCCGTGGATGAGATCGTGGTGGGCGACTTCGTCATCCTGCAGGGGGGCGACAAGATCCCAGCCGATGGTGTACTCATTTTAGGTGACCTGCGTGTGAGCAACGCAGCACTGAACGGCGAGACGGAGGAGTGCCATAAGCGCGCCGATGCAGCTGCCGTATTTCCGGAGAAGACGACGGGGGATACCTTTGTCGACGGCACGACGCTCTTTCGCGGGAGCGTCGTCTTTGACGGCGAGGGCATACTGAAGGTGTGCCGCGTCGGTACTGCGACCATGATGGGACAGATGGCGTCGGAGATGCAGGCGCGTGAGCCCGCGTCTCCGCTGCAGGTCAAGCTTGCCAAGCTCGCCGATCAGATCTCGGCGTTCGGCTATATCTCGGGCATCGTGATCGTCGCGCTCTACATGATGTTCTTCGCCCTGCGCGCGGGCGGCATCGAGGCGTATGTCCTCCTCGGCTGGGGACAGGTTCTCGTGGATGTCATCGAGGCGGTCTCGCTCGCCATCCTCATCATCGTCTGTGCCGTGCCCGAGGGGCTGCCGCTCATGATCTCCATCGTCCTGATGCAGAACACGAGCCGCATGCTCTCACGCGGCGTGCTCGTGCGCCGCGCCGTCGGCATCGAGACGGCGGGTGCGCTGAACATCCTCTTCAGCGATAAAACAGGGACAATCACGGGCGGACGGCTCTCGGTGGTCGCCGTATCATTAAAAAATGGGACGGTCTACGGCGCCGATCTCCTTGCGGGAGAGACGGCGCTCGCGGCGCAGCTGCGGCTTGCCATCGGCAGGAACACCGCCTCCATGTATGATGAGAGCGGGACCGTCGTGGGCGGGAACCCGACCGATCAGGCGGTCATGTATGCCCTGGGGGAAAAGAACTGCCGCGCCCTACAGGCGGATGAAACATCCCAGGCAGGGCAGCGGCAGACGTTTAACTCGGTGAATAAATTCAGTCAGGCAGAGCTGCCCGCACGCGGCATTGTCGTCTATAAGGGGGCACCCGAGGTGCTCCTCGCCCGCGCGAAGTATGCACTCGATGCGGCTGGCAATGTCGTGCCCTACGATGCTGACGCCCTGACGGAGACGATCAACGCATACGCCGCACGCGCCATGCGTGTCCTTGCGTTCGGGTATTCTGCCTCGGCATTCCGCACGAATGAGGTGAATGCGGACACGGTGCTCATCGGCTTTGCGGCGATTCGCGACGATGTGCGCCCCGAGGCGCGTGCGGCGATCGCCGAGGTGCAGGCGGCGGGCATCCAGGTTGTCATGGTGACAGGCGACCGCCGCGAGACGGCGGTCGCCATCGCGCGTGATGCAGGACTCCTGCGTGCGGACGGGGAGCTCGTTTTGACGAGCAGCGACCTCGCGCAGATGGACGATGCCGCCGTGCAGCGTGTCCTGCCGCAGCTGCGCGTCATCGCACGTGCCCTGCCGACGGACAAGTCGCGCATCGTGCGCCTCGCACAGCAGATGAATCTCGTCGTCGGCATGACGGGGGATGGGGTCAATGACTCACCCGCCCTACGGCGCGCCGATGTCGGCTTTGCGATGGGGAGCGGCACGGAGGCGGCGCGGGATGCGGGCGACATCGTCATCCTTGACGACAATTTCCGCTCCATCAAGGATGCGATCCTCTATGGACGAACGATCTACAACAACATCCTGAAGTTCTGCCGCTTTCAGCTCGTCATCAACATCGCCGCCGTTGTCGTCAGTGCATTTGCGCCATTCTTTGGCATCATGGAACCGCTGCGCGTGACGCATCTGCTCTTCATCAATCTTGTCATGGACAGCCTCGGGGCGATCATGCTCGGCAACGAGCCCGCTCACGAGAGCTACATGCACGAGAAGCCGCGCCGCCGCGACGCGGGGCTCATCAGCCCTGCGATGGCGGCACAGATTCTCTGGATGGGGGCATGGCTCGTGCTGCTCAGCTTTGCCTTCCTCACGCAGCCGATGTTTGCCGCGTGCTTTGCGGGGCAGCAGGAGCAGTACACGGCGTATTTCCTGCTGTTCGTATTGGCCTCGCTCATGAACGGCTTCAATGTGCGGGCTGCGGGCTTCGGCATCTTCCGCAATCTCAGGGCAAATCCGGGATTCCTGCGGGTCTGGGGCGGCATCGTCCTCATCATGGCGGCCATCATCAATGCACCGCTTCTCCCCCATGAGGTCGGCGCATGGATCGGTGCGATGTTCAGCTGCACGCCCATCCATCCGGGCGGCTGGGTGCTCGCCTTCCTCCTCGCCGCGACCATGATCCCTGTGGATCTGCTGAGAAAGGCAGTGTGGAAGGGCTTTGTGCGGGCGAGAGGGTGAATGACATGCTTGGTGTGGTTGAGGGAACCAATGACGTTATGCCGTGCATATGCGTAGAGCAGTGTGATGCCCAAAAGCGAACCCTAGTGGAGCAAGTGAGTAAAGTGCGCGGTACGCCCCGTCGGATTTCTTTCGTTCAAGCGAAGCGCGTTTAAGAAAGTCCGACGGTATTTAAGCGTACAAGCGCACGATCACTTGCGTAACTAAGCGTTCGCGTTGGGTTCACACTGCTCCATAATAATATCGAATCCAATCACACAAAATTGGGCACATACTCTTCTCCCACTGCCTCCGCGCCCTGCACGTAGACCTGTGTCATGCCAAGATCGCGTGCGGCATCGACGACGGACGCATACTCGAAGGTCGTGAGCCGACGGTGGAGCGGCGGGAATTCCGCCGCACGATAGAGCGGGGTGTATTGCCGCATGAGACTGAGCTGTATGCGGTCACCGAACGCCTCCCAGAGACGCCGCACGAGAGCAATGCTCTCGCGGCGGTGTCCCGGCAGGACGAGATGGCGGACGAGGACGCCGCGCAGGAGACGCCCATCCGCGGCAAACTGCAGGCCGCCGACCTGCTCGACCATGGCTTGAAGTGCGACAAATGCGGCCGCTGCGTAGTCGGGGGCGGCAGAGTAGCGTCGTCCGCTCTCCTCTGTGTTGTACTTAAGATCGGGGAGGTGGATATCCACAGCTCCCACGAGGCGCGCGATATTCTCCTCCGTCTCATAGCCGCCCGTGTTCCAGACGACAGGGATGGTCAGCCCCTCTGATCGTGCACGCGTGAGTGCGATGAGGATCTGCGGCGTGTAGTGCGTCGGTGTCACGAGATCGAGCGTTGCGGCGCCCTGCGTCTGCAGCGAAAGAAACGCCGCCGCAAGCTCCTCCTCCGTCATCTCTCTGCCGTGTCCCTCATGGCTGATCTCGTAGTTCTGACAGTAGACACAGCGGAGTGTGCAGTGGGCGAAGAACACCGCCCCTGCGCCGTGTGTTCCCACGAGGCAGGACTCCTCCCATGCGTGCAGCATCGTGCGCGCAACGCGCACCAGCCGTCCTGCGCCGCAGAACCCGCGCTCGCCTGCCGTGCGGTCAACGCCGCAGCGCCGCGGGCAGAGCGTACAGTGTTTCAGTAAATCAATCAATTGCGTCTCCTTGTATGTTTACGGCTTTCCCCAACCTTTCATCGAGGTTATTCACCCTGCACCGTGCAGTGCTTCCTATATTTTCGCACAAGAAAACCGAGACGGCAAGTCCGTCTCGGTTTTGTCCGATCCATGAGAGATATTACGGAAGTACGACATCAACCCCCAGGTCTGCGGCCGCGGCACGAATATCGGATGGTGGTTCCGTATCCGTGACGAAGCCCGACAGGGAATTGAGCGGTGCATAGTCATAGTTGCCGTCCGCAACGAATTTGCGCGCCTCCGCGAGTACGTAGGAACGCTTGCTGCGTGCGATGATGGTTGCCTTGTTGAGTCCGTCGTCGATGTCGTAGGTGGAGACACTGTTTGCCTTGACGTTGACGCCAACGGCGCCGACAAAGGCAATATCGGGCTTCAGCTTTCCGATGAAGTCCTGCGTCATCCCACCCCAGAATCCGTCACGTCCGCGGTTGATCTGCCCGCCCGCAAAGATCAGCTCAATGCGGGGATTGCGTGCCAGGACGCCGAGCACATCGACCATGTTCGTGACAACAGTCAAATCACGGTCGCTCTTCATGAGCAGTTCTGCAATGGCAAGGTTGCTTGTGGATACGTCGAGAAAGACCATATCCTTGTCGTGGATGAGGGAGACAGCTGCCTGCGCGATGCGTCGCTTTGCCTCGACATCCATGTGACGATGACGGCTTACCTCGATCATGTGAACGCTCTGGGTCAGCTTCACGGCGCCGCCGTAGGTGCGCTTGAGACGTCCTTGCCGCTCCAGTGACCCGAGATCCTTGCGGATGCAGTCCTCGGTGACTTTGAATTTGGCGCTGAGCTCCTTGACCTTAACCTTGCCGTCACGCTCCACCATGCGGACGATGAGCTCTTGACGCTCTTCCAGAAACATGATATTCACTCCCTTTACGCAGATGAAAATAGAAACGCTCATATATCTGCGATTCAATGTAGCGTTCGTTCTTTGAGTTCAGTGTAACTCAAAACAGACAAAATAGCAAGACAATTTTATCTATTGAATTAAATTTATAAGAGTGAATTCACAGTCTATATTCTATTATAATAGACAATTTCATTTATTTCGTATCATTAAATTTTGATTATGTGGGAATAAAATGAAAAAATACCCTCGATCACGACCATTTCCGTTGTGCTGTATACAATGGCTGCGTCGCATTAGGACGCACGTGATCGAGGGTAATTCTTATTTGTAAGGAATCGCTGATAAAATGAAGTCTGTCAGATTGGTGTAGATTTTTTGTCCTGTCAAGGAGACAAACCGGACGCATAGCCAAAGCTATGTGGAGGATTTGTCGACGATGGCAGGGCGAAAAAGATGCGCCAAGATGGCAGGGCTGAATTTATCAGTGCTTCCGTAAGAAGCTGTTTTGTCTTCGGTACGTAGGAAGTGAGATTACGCGCCAACCTTCAGCTTATTGCGGCCGAATACGTGGCGGCTAAAGCCGATCTCCTCCTGTGTCATGCCTAGTGCAAGTCCGACGAGCTGCTGGAGGTGGAGGATGGGCATATCGGTCTCCCCGTGGACGGCATCACGCCCTTCGGGACCGTACATATCGAGCTGCATCTGGCAGAGTGGGCACGGCGTTGCGATGAGATTGGCCTCTGCACGTGCCGCACTTGCGGCGATCTGTCCCGTGACGGTCAGCACATCGTGTTCGGCGGTGAACTGCGCGTGGAAGCCGCAGCATTTGCGTCCTGCATCGAACCAGACGGGCTCCGCCCCGAGGCGGCGCACGAGCCGCTCGAAGGACTCGGGATAGTCGCCCTCCTCATAGTGCATCTGCGGTTTCGGGCGCAGAATGTGGCAACCATAGTAGCAGGCGACCTTTGTCCCCTTCAGTGCATCCGTGATCTTTCCGTCGAGTACCTCGGGGTGCTCGTCGAGTACCCAGAGGAAATGCGTGATGTCGCTCGTCCCCTGATAGGCATACGGATGTCCCGCCTCCTTCAGGATGGCGTTCACCTTATCCTTCAGACCCGGCTCGTGATCGAGACGGTACTTCGCCGTGCGCAGCTGCAGGGTGCAGGTGTTGCAGACGGTGAGGATGGGGAGGCCCATGTGCTCTGCGATGGAGATGTTGCGTGCGTTTATGGCGAGCATGGCGAGGTCGTTCACGCCCTGCCCGTGGGATGCGCCGCAGCACGTCCAGTTTGGAATCTCCTCGATGTCAATGCCGAGCTTTTCGCAGACCTTCTTGAGCGAGGTATATGCCTCGGCTGCCGCGCCGTCGAGGACGCAGCCCGGGAATAGTGCGTACTTCATTATGCGTCCTCCTTATCGGCGTTCTCTGCTGCCTTGACAATGGCGTCGATGGTCTTGATGTCAGGGTTGACGGGATGCTTGGCGAGCGGATCCATCTTGCCGACGTTCATGAGACGCAGTGCCATCGGCAGGCGCAGACTTGACATGAGGTAGCCCTCGGATTTGATGTTGAGCTTCGACTCGTCGAGTGTGCCGGAGGTCTGGATGTCATCGTAGATCGCTTTTGCATGGCGTGCACCGACATTGTCGTCGAGGTGATGCTTGAAGGTCTCCGCCTTCAGTTTTTCAATGGCACCGGCGGGGTCGAGCCCCTTCGGGCATTTCGCCGTGCACTCCTGACAGTTGAAGCAGCGCCACAGCCCGGCCTCAATGACCGCCTTCAGATGCTCCTCGGGGCTCTTGCTGCGCGAGTCGGCAACGAGCTTCTCCGCTTTGACAAAGGCAAATGGATCGAGGAAGTCGTCCTGATTCAGCGCGTTTTTATTGCACTCGGAGACGCACGATCCGCAGAGGATGCAGCCTGCGTATTTTTTGTACTTGTTGAAGTCCTCAGGAGACTGGAGGCAGCCCGTTTCCGCTGTGAACTCGTCCTTCGGATGGAGGGAGGGCTTTACTTTTTTGAGACGTGCGTACTTCGGATCCCAGTCGACGATGAGGTCGCGGATGACGCGGAAGTTGCCGAGCGGCTCGATCGTGAGCACCTCGCTCTGATAGCGTGCCGTCAGGTCGTCGATCAGCACCTCACAGGAGAGCTCGGCGTTGCCGTTGACGCGTACGGCGCACGCGCCGCAGATGCTCGAACGGCAGGAGCAGGTGAAGGAGAGCGTCGGATCCTGCTGCTCCTTGATGTAGGTCAGTGCGCCGAGGACGGTGAGCCCCGTGGAGCGCGGCACGGTGAACGTGTCCACCCACGATTTGCCCTCGACGTAGCGATGGATTTTGAGTGTTACGTCCATGTCAATACTTCCTTTCCTTCGGCGGATACTTCGTGATGACGACATCCTGGTACTCTGCCGTGTACTTCCCGTCCGGCTGTTTGTAGATCAGCGTATGCTTGAGGAAGTTCACGTCGTCGCGCTTCGGGAAATCGCGGCGCGAGTGTCCGCCGCGGCTCTCCTTGCGCGCCGCCGCACCCTGCACGATGGCATGGGAGATCTGCAGGAGGTTGCCGAGCTCGACATACTGCTCGAATGCGGTGTTGTAGACATGGGAGCTGTCACCGACGTAGCAGTTCTTGTAGTCCTCCTCGAGTGCGCGCAGTTCCTTCGATGCCGCTTCGAGCTGCGCACCGTCGCGGAAGACACCCGCCTTGTACCACATGGTATTGACCATGGCGTCGCGGATCTCGGGAACCGTGCGGTTTGTCGTATGTGGACGTGCGGTCACCTTGTCAAAGTGATTCTTCCACTTGACGCACGCGGCGGCGAGCTGATCCTGACTGCCCTCGTAGCCGTGATGCTCCTTGGCGTAGGCAGAGGCACCCTCGCCTGCCATCTTGCCGAAGACAAGCACCTCGGAGAGGCTGTTTGCACCGAGGCGGTTCGCGCCGTGGACAGAGACGCAGCTGCACTCGCCCGCCGTAAAGATGCCGGGGATGCGCGTTGCGCCCGTCTTGTAGTCAGCCATCTCCAGTCCGCCCATGGAGTAGTGGCAGGTCGGGCTGATGAGAACGGGGTCTTTCGTAATGTCAACGCCTGCAAAACGCTTTGCGAGGTCGTATACCTGCCCGAGGCGTTCGTGGATGCGCTCGGGCGGGATTTTTGTAAAGTCAAGGTAGACGCCGGCGGTCAGACCTTCGCCGATGCCGCGGCCTTGCTCGATCTCCGTGGCGATGGCACGTGCGACGATGTCGCGCGTCGCGAGTTCCATCTTCTCGGGAGCGTATTTCGACATGAAGCGTTCGCCGTTCTTGTTGAAGAGCTGTGCCCCCTCGGAGCGGCTAGACTCGGAGAGCAGAACGCCGTTGACGGAGAGCCCTGTCGGATGGAACTGCACCATCTCGGGATCCTTGAACGGGATGCCGACGTTCATGCCTGCAACGATGCCGTCGCCCGTCGAGCTGTACGGGTTGGAGGTACGCACCCAGTAGGCGCGTCCGTAGCCGCCCGTGGCGATGATGATGGTCTTCGCGGGGATGCCGATGAGGTCACCCGAACGCATATCCATTGCGATGATGCCCGCGAGCTTGCCGGCATCCGTCATGCTGATCTCGAGCATCTGGCACTCGGAGATGAAGTCAATATTGTGTGCGAGGCACTGCTCGAAGAGTGCGTGCACCATGGCGTGTCCCGCACGATCCTCGAAGTATGCCGCACGCGGATAGGATGAGCCGCCCATCTTGCGCTGATGGAAGTGACCGTCCTTCTGACGGTTGTACGGATAGCCCATGTAGTCCATCTCGTAGATCGTTTTGCCCGCGTTCTCCGCGAAATACTCGACCGCGTCCTGGTCGCAGAGATAGTCGCCGCCCTTGATCGTGTCGAATGTGTGCGACTCGACACTGTCCTTGGGATCAGTGACGCCCGTCACGCCGTTCATGCCGCCCTGCGCCATCGTCGATGCCGAGCGCGTCGGAACGAGCTTCGTCAGGATAGCGACCTTCAGATCCTTGTTCTGAGCCGCTGCGAGCCCTGCGCGCATCCCTGCGCCGCCGCTGCCGATGACGAGCACGTCGTAGGTCACGTCGCCGCGCCGCACCTGCTCCGGGATGTTCTTTCCCCCGCAGCCGAGATAGGCACCGGACATGAGGACAACGCCCGCCGCCGCCGTTCCCTTGATAAAGGTGCGGCGTGAGATTTCCATTGCCATTGCTTTCCCCTCCTAATGATACATAGAATCTATTCCAATTATAAATAAATTCTATAATACTTCTCTATTTCGTTTTTTAGGAAAGAACTCCTTCTTTTTGGATCAAAGAAGTACTTTACTGAATATTGCGGAGTATGAGGGGCGCAAGAAAAAGCCCCCTGCCGGAGCGGAGGGGGGCTGTGAGCGAGGCTGTATGTGTGCTGCTGCGTCATCATGTGGCGCAGCAGCATTTGCGTACTTGCGCAGTGCGCGCGATGTTGTTAGAATACAGGGTATCTTAACCGTGCAGGGCACGGCGTTTGAGCACGTAGTTCCACACGGTGACGATGCCGGCGGCGATGATCTTGGCGAGCATGTAGTAGACGCTGAGCCCGTCGACGAGCACCCACATGAGGAGCTGGTTGAGGACGAGCCCCGCGATGCTTGAGCCAAAGAAGAGGATTTTTGCGCGGCGCGTCTCGGCGGATGCGCCGTGAAAGACGTAGATGAGGCAGAGGCGGTAGTTGACAAAGACGGAGATGCTGAAGGAGATCCCCGACGAGAGGAGATAGTAGAGCCCTGCGTACTCTGTGAGAACGTAGAGCAGTCCGTAGTCGAGCAGGAAGCAGCCGCCGCCGACGAGGAGGAAGCGGAGAATTTCGTGCAATCTGGATGGCATGAGTCACCTCGGATGAAACATTTGACGATATGATATTGTCGCTGAAGAAAGGATTCCTATCTATGATACAAAAGTTTTTTCGGTTGTTCAAGTCGCCCACTGTTCTTCTGCTCGCTATGGCACTCCTCCTCGGCGGATGCGGGGGCGATGTGACAGCGGAGGAGACGCGGATCGTGATGGGAACGGTGGCGCATCTGACGGTGCGCGCGGATGAGATCACGTCACAGGCGGCGCTGCGGGATGGGCTGGCGGTGCTCACGGCGACGGAGGAGGATGCAGACGGTGCGGTGCTCGCCCGTGTGGAGGAGACGGCGGGGACGGGCGCGTGGACGGAGGTGCCGCCTGCACTCTATGAGACACTCGCTCTGGCGCAGGAGATGGCACGGCAGTCGGACGGCGCCTTTGATGTGACCTCGGGCACGCTGACGGAGCTGTGGGATGCGGCGCGTGCCGCGCAGCATCCACCGACGGCGGAGGAGGTCGCGGCGGCGCAGTCACGCGTCGATTGGCATGCGCTTGAGCTGCGCAAGCGCGCCGCTGATGATGGAGAGCATCCGGAGGTGCGGCTTTTGCGTGCGGGGATGAAGATCGACCGCGGCGCACTCATCAAGGGGCTGGCGCTCGACGGTATCGCACGCAGCTGGGCGTCAGGCGGCGCAGTGAATGCTCTTGCCGATCTCGGCAGCAGCTCGATTCTCGCGTGCGGCGTGAATGCGGAGGGGGAGCCCTGGCGCATCGGCATCCGCAATCCGCGCGGGGAGAGCCGCAGCGATCTCGCTGCGACGGTACAGATCTCGGATGCCATGCTCTCCGCCTCGGGCGACGATGAGCGATATTTCCTCTACGAGGGGCGTCGCTATCATCACCTCGTCGATCCGCGCACGGGCGACCCCGCAGAGACGGGGCTCGCATCCGTCACCGTCATCCTTCCGCAGGGTGCGATGGCGGGAACCATGTGGGCGGGGCACGAGGGACAGCTCTCGGATATGCTCTCGACGGCGATCTTTGTCATGGGGGCGGAGCGTGGGCGCAGCCTCCTCACGGATATTCCGGGCGCACAGCTCATTTTGATCGGAACGGATGGACGCGTGATCGAGTGAAAAAAGACCTGCCATACGGAAGCGGATCTGTTTCCAATGGCAGGTCTTTGCTGCAGAGAGGGTCATCCGATCTGTGTGACGTGGCTGACCGTAAATCCCTTTGCCGCTAGGTGTTCCTTGACCGTTTCCACATCCGCAATATCGGCGCGGATGATGATGTCGTAGGTGCCGCTCGGCTGGGGGATGGTGACCATACTGTCGATGTTGATGTCGAGGTCGGCGAGGACGGTCGCGATGTCGCGGAGCACGCCCTTGCGGTCGGCGACCGCAATCGTGAGGCGTGTCTTGCCGCTGTCGAGACCCATGACGGTGACGAACGCACGGAAGATATCCGTGGAGGAGATGATGCCGACGACCTTGCCGACCTCGGAGAGGACGGGCATGCCGCCGATTTTCTCGCGCGCCATGACGAGCGCAGCCTCCTCGATCGTCGTCGTATCCGTGACGGTGATGACGTTCTTCTGCATGACGTCGGCGACCTTGATCTTCGAGAGTAGGGTGCGCATCTCAAAGCGGTCGAGCGTGGTCGCCGCCGAAGGCGAGGCGCGCAGGAGGTCGCGGTTTGTGAAGAAGCCGACGAGCTTTCCGTGCTCGACGACGGGCAGGCGGCGGAAATGCCCCTTGTCCATGATCTTTGCCGCCTCGTCGATCCCCACATCGGGGGCGATGGTGATGGGGTTCTTGGTCATGCAGTTGGCAACAAACATAATGCTCCTCCTTGCAAGAGAGAATTTGTATATTACTGTAATATTCGCGCTTTAGGTCGTGTTTTCCTTCTTTTCTTATCCGCCCAGATAAGCCTTGCGTACTTCCTCGCTCGCCGCGAGATCCTTTGCGGAGCCTGAGAGCGTAATGCGTCCCGTCTCAAGGACGTAGGCACGGTTCGCGATGGAGAGCGCCATGTTGGCGTTCTGCTCGACGAGCAGGATGGTTGTGCCCGCCTTGTTGATGTCAACGATGATGGAGAAAATCTCCTTGATGAGGAGAGGGGCAAGTCCCATCGACGGCTCATCGAGGAGCAGGAGGCGCGGGCGGCTCATGAGTGCACGTCCCATGGCGAGCATCTGCTGCTCGCCGCCCGAGAGCGTGCCCGCCTGCTGGGAGATGCGCTCCTTCAGGCGCGGAAAACGCGTAAAGACCATCTCCATGTCGCTCGCGATGCCGTCCTTGTCGTTGCGGATGAAGGCACCGAGCTCGAGGTTCTCGAGGACGGTCATATCGGCAAAGATGCGCCGCCCCTCGGGCACCTGTGAGATGCCGCGGCGCACGATGTCATGTGCGCCGAGCCCTGCGATACCCTGTCCCTCAAAGTCGACGGCACCGCTCTTCGGTGCGATCAGCCCGGAGATCGTGCGCAGCGTCGTGGATTTGCCCGCGCCGTTCGCGCCGATGAGGGTGACGATCTCCCCCTGATGCACCTCGAGCGTGATGCCCTTCAGCGCGTGGATCGCACCGTAGTACACGTTGAGATCCGCGATGCGGAGCATGGGCGCGCCGCCCTGCGGCTGATTCGTTTCGTTTGCCATGATTATTCCTCCGCTCCCAGATATGCGCGAATGACCTCGGGGTTCTTCCGAATCTCCTCCGGGCTGCCGTTCGCGATGATCGCACCGTACTCAAGGACGTAGATGCGCTCACAGATCCCCATGACGAGCGACATATCGTGCTCGATGAGGAGGATCGTGATGCCGAATTCCTTCTTCACCCAGCGGATCATCTCCATGAGTTCCTTCGTTTCCTGCGGGTTCATGCCTGCCGCCGGCTCGTCGAGGAGCAGGAGCGCGGGCTGTGCCGCAAGGGCGCGTGCGATCTCAAGACGACGCTGTGCGCCGTAGGGGAGATTCTTCGCCTTTTCCTGTGCCACGCCCTCGAGGTGGAAGATCTTCAGCAGGCGCAGGGCCTCCTCCGTGAGCTTCTCCTCCTCCGCACGATAGCGTCCGACGCGCAGTACCGCCTCGACGAGTCCATAGCTCATGTGGCAGTGGTAGGCGATCTTGACGTTGTCGAGGACGGAGAGCTCGCCGAACAGGCGGATGTTCTGGAACGTGCGCGCAATGCCGCGTGCTGTGATCTCGTAGGGGGCAAGCCCGACAATGCTCTTGTCCTTGAAGAGAATCTCGCCCGTCGTGGGGCGGTAGACGCCTGTGAGGAGGTTGAACGCCGTCGTTTTGCCGGCACCGTTCGGCCCGATGAGCCCAACCAGCTCGCCGTATTTGATGTGCATGTTAAAGTCCGCGACCGCCTTGAGCCCGCCGAAGACCATGGAGACATCCGTTGCTGAGAGCAGATCCTTTGCCATTATGCCTCCCCTCCCTTCCGAAAGAAGCGGCGAAGCGGCTGCATCGCCGTGACCTCAACATAGCCGAAGAGTCCCTGCGGACGGTAGAACATGAGCAGGATGAGCGCGAGTGCGTAGATGATCATGCGCGCATTCGGGAAGCTCGCCAGTGCCGCCGAGAGGAAGGTCACGACAAGCGCACCCGCGATCGAGCCCGTCATCGAGCCGAGACCGCCCATGACGACCATGATGAGGACGTTGAACGACTGCATAAACGTGAAGGACGCGGGGCTGAGAATATACATATTGTGCCCGAACAGGCAGCCCGCCACGCCCGCGAAGAATGCGCCGATGGTAAAGGCAAGTACCTTGTATTTCGTCGTGTTGATGCCCATGGACTCCGCTGCGATCTCGTTCTCGCGGATGGCGAGGCAGGCGCGGCCATGGCGTGAGTTCACAAAGTTCTTGATGATGTAGAGCGTGGCGAGCATGAGGAAGAACACCCACGTGAAATTCGTGAGATGCGGGATGCCCTTGAATCCTGCCGCGCCGCCGATATAGGGGACGTTGATGATGATGATGCGGACGATCTCGCCAAGTCCCAGGGTCGCGATGGCGAGGTAATCGCCGCGCAGGCGCAGTGTCGGCAGACCGATGAGCGCTCCCAAGAGACCCGCCGCAATGCCGCCCGCGAGGAGCGCCGCCGCAAACGGCAGGTGGAAATTCGTCGTGAGCACGACGCCGACATACGCACCGACTGCCATAAAGCCCGCGTGCCCGAGGGAGAACTGCCCCGTATAGCCGTTGATGAGGTTGAGACTCGCCGCGAGGATGATGTTGATCCCCGCAAAGATGAGATTGAGCTGCCAGAAGGCGTTCAGTACCCCTGCGCTCGTCAGCCCCATAATGATGGCGTAGATGATGAGGGCAAAGATGAGCATCTTGAGATCATTTTTTGTTGATGGATTCATCGTCACTCCTCCTTAGACCTTTTCCTTGACATTCTTGCCGAAGATACCCGCCGGCCGGATGAGCAGGACGAGGATCAGAATGGCGAATGCCGCCGCATCGCGGAACATCGAGAAGCCGAGTCCCGAGATGAACGCCTCGACAATGCCGAGGACGATGCCGCCGACGACCGCACCCGGCAAAATGCCGATGCCGCCGAAGACCGCTGCGACGAACGCCTTGATGCCTGGCATGATGCCCATGAGCGGATCAATCGAGTTGTAGTAGATGCCGATGAGCACACCCGCAACGGCGGCGAGTGCCGAACCGATGACGAACGTGATCGAGATGATGCGGTTCGCATTGATGCCCATGAGCTGCGCCGCCTCCGTGTCGTAGGAGGCCGCACGCATCGCCTTGCCGATCTTCGTCGAGCGGACGATGTAGGTGAGGATGAGCATGAGCAGGAAAGTGACGCCCATGATGAGCAGCTGCTGACCGCTGATGATGAGCCCGCCGAGGTCAAACGATATATCGCTGAGTGTGGCGGGGAACGTGCGCGGCGTCGGCGAGACAATCGCCATCATCACGTACTCGAGGAGGAAGGACACGCCGATTGCCGTGATGAGCACGGAGATGCGCGGCGCGTGGCGCAGCGGACGGTACGCCAGCCGTTCCACCACGACGCCGAGCAGGGACGTGACCGCCATGGAGATGAGGATCGCCGGCACGACGGGAATCCCGAGCGTAATCGCGTAGAAGCCGAGGTAAGCCCCGACCATGTAGATATCGCCGTGGGCGAAGTTGATGAGCTTGATGATGCCGTAGATCATCGTGTAGCCGAGAGCGATCAGCGCGTAGATGCTGCCGAGCGAAATCCCGTTGATGAGCTGCTGCAGAATCTGTTGCAGTACCTCCATAGAAAAACCTCCCTGAGATGATGAAAAGAGCCGCAGGATGCGGCTCTTTGAACGTTTCTGTGCAGATTAGTTTGCGCTCGGCATGATCTTTGCGACAACCGTGCGGTCGCCATCCTTGTTCTCGAGGATGACTGCCTGCTTGATCGGGTTGTGGTTTGCATCCATCGTGATCGTGCCCGTGCCGACAACGAGATCCTTCGTCTCCTCCAGTGCCTTGCGCAGTGCCTCGGGATCGTCAGAGCCCGCGCGCTTCAGCGCATCGACGAGGAGCTTGCCGGCGTCATAGCCGAGAGCAGCGAAGACGTTCGGCATGTGGCCGTATTCCTTCTGATAGGCGTCGATGAAGGGGCGTACCGACTCGTCCTTGTCGGAGTAGTGCGTGCTGAAGTACGTGTTGTTCAGCGCATCTGCACCGGCGAGCGCAGCGACCTTCGGATCATCCCAACCGTCCGTGCCGATGATGGGAGCGGTGATACCGATCTCACGTGCCTGCTTGACGATCTTGCCGACTTCCTCATAGTAGGCGGGGACGAAGATCACGTCCGCATTCGCCTCGCGCAGACGCGTCAGCGTCGCCTTGAAGTCCTGATCCTTGCCGAGGAACGCCTCGGTCATGAGCACCTTGCCGCCGCCGGCGGTGAAGACCTTCTCAAAGACCTGTGCGAGGCTCTTGGAGTAATCCGTCGAATTATCGAGGTAGATGACCGCCGTCTTTGCCTTCAGTGTATCGAGGGCGAACTTTGCCATGACATCGCCCTGCTGCGGGTCGATGAAGCAGCTGCGGAAAATCCACGGCTTTACCTGACCGTTCTCGACAGTGACATCGACCGCCGTCGCATCCGGTGCAATGACCGGGATCTTGTTGTCCGTCGCGACCTGCGACTCAGCGATGACGTTTGCCGTCGTCGCCGGACCCACAATGGCGCGGACGTGATCGTCAGAGATCAGCTTCGTCGCTGCATTGACGGACTCCGCCGCCTCGGACTTGTTGTCTGCCTCGACGAGCGTGATCTTCTTGCCGTTCACGCCGCCGGCATCGTTCGCCTCCTTGATGGCGAGCTTCAGTCCCTCGAGCGTCGACGCACCGTAGTTCGCCGTGTTGCCCGTCATTTCAAAATTTGCACCGATGCGGATCTCGTCAGACGCTGCCTTGTTTCCTCCGCAGCCCGCGAGTGCCGAGCCGAGGAGTGCCGTTCCGACGAGTGCGGCGGCGAGGCGCAGAGCCTTTCCTCCGAATCTCATGGATATACCCCCTTAATCATTCCAATGAAGGCGGGCGCGAAAGATGCGGTGCCTTCAAAAAATATAGTCCACATTATACGGGAGAGTGCGTCGTTCGTCAAGGGATACATTTGACAGAGAGGATTTTTCATTGCTATAATAACGGAACTTCATAGATATATCTTTCTCACAGCGATGGGGGAAGAGGGATTTACACCAAGGGAGAA